>NZ_JBFUIQ010000034.1:0-42404 GCF_056401795.1 Peribacillus sp. P4_D6 | reverse complement strand
GCTGGGTAGCTACGTGCGGACGGGATAAGTGCTGAAAGCATCTAAGCATGAAGCCCCCCTCAAGATGAGATTTCCCATGGCGCAAGCTAGTAAGATCCCTGAAAGATGATCAGGTTGATAGGTCAGAGGTGGAAGCATGGTGACATGTGGAGCTGACTGATACTAATAGATCGAGGACTTAACCAACGCTTTTTAAAAAATGAAATACCTTCTTATTATCTAGTTTTGAAGGAATGAAAATTTCTTCTTGCATTTTCTCAAAAAGATGTTATAATAATATAGGTCTTGAAAAAATGTTAAAATTGTTTGGTGACGATAGCGAAGAGGTCACACCCGTTCCCATTCCGAACACGGCAGTTAAGCTCTTCAGCGCCGATGGTAGTTGGGGGTTTCCCCCTGTGAGAGTAGGACGTCGCCAAGCTTATATTGTTCCGCAGTAGCTCAGTGGTAGAGCATTCGGCTGTTAACCGAACGGTCGTAGGTTCGAGTCCTACCTGCGGAGCCATTATTGGAGAGCTGTCCGAGTGGCCGAAGGAGCACGATTGGAAATCGTGTAGACGGGTAACCCTGTCTCAAGGGTTCAAATCCCTTGCTCTCCGCCATTTATACCTGGCCCGTTGGTCAAGCGGTTAAGACACCGCCCTTTCACGGCGGTAACACGGGTTCGAATCCCGTACGGGTCACCATTTAGACAACATATTGGAGGATTAGCTCAGCTGGGAGAGCATCTGCCTTACAAGCAGAGGGTCGGCGGTTCGATCCCGTCATCCTCCACCATTTTCAATAAGATCAGGTTGTTTCTGCATAAAGGATTGATTACTCAGCCCATTGAAACGCTTAACACGAAAACTTGATTTATAATAGCAACATTATTACCGTCGCGGGGTGGAGCAGTCCGGTAGCTCGTCGGGCTCATAACCCGAAGGTCGCAGGTTCAAATCCTGTCCCCGCAATCTATGGTCCCGTGGTGTAGCGGTTAACATGCCTGCCTGTCACGCAGGAGATCGCGGGTTCGATTCCCGTCGGGACCGCCATTTTTATTGTTTGGCTCAGTAGCTCAGTCGGTAGAGCAAAGGACTGAAAATCCTTGTGTCGGCGGTTCGATTCCGTCCTGAGCCACCATAGTAGTGCCGGTGTAGCTCAACTGGTAGAGCAACTGACTTGTAATCAGTAGGTTGGGGGTTCAAGTCCTCTTGCCGGCACCATGTTTCATCTATATGCGGAGGGGTAGCGAAGTGGCTAAACGCGGCGGACTGTAAATCCGCTCCTTCGGGTTCGGCAGTTCGAATCTGCCCCCCTCCACCATTTTTATTACAGGGGTATAGTTTAAAGGTAGAACAGAGGTCTCCAAAACCTCCAGTGTGGGTTCGAGTCCTACTACCCCTGCCAATTTAAATTCTATAATGGCGATTGTGGCGAAGTGGTTAACGCACCTGATTGTGGTTCAGGCATTCGTGGGTTCGATTCCCATCAGTCGCCCCATTTTAAAAAATATGATATAATGATTACAACGTTAATGGGCTATAGCCAAGCGGTAAGGCAACGGATTTTGATTCCGTCATGCGAAGGTTCGATCCCTTCTAGCCCAGCCATATGCGAAAGTAGTTCAGTGGTAGAATACAACCTTGCCAAGGTTGGGGTCGCGGGTTCGAATCCCGTCTTTCGCTCCAAAAAACGTTGGCGGCATAGCCAAGCGGTAAGGCAGAGGTCTGCAAAACCTTTACCACCGGTTCGATTCCGGTTGCCGCCTCCAACATACATGCCGGTGTGGCGGAATTGGCAGACGCGCACGACTCAAAATCGTGTTCCTCTGGAGTGCCGGTTCGACCCCGGCCACCGGTATCACATTTTATTACCTTCAATTACACAGTGAATTAGGTAATAGCAACGTTTAAAAACGTCTCTACAGTTATTGTAGGGGCGTTTTTTTGTTGTCTTTTTTATCTATTTTCACACGACAAAATTAACTGAAATCGTGTTCATGAATCGTGTTCACTGTTGAAGGGAGGAACCAATTTGGCAAGGCGTAATAATGTTTTGAATGAAGTTGAATTAGCTGTTATTGAAAAGAAAGTTAAATCCTATGTAGAAACATTTAAAGATGCTATACAATTGTTCATCCAAGACTGTGAACTTCGGAATTTAAGACCTCATACAATTCAATATTACTTGAATGAAATACAAGCATGTTTAAATCAGCTTAGAGATCAGGAAATAGACATAACTGTTTTAAAACCCTCTAACCTAACTGAAGAACATATAAAAAACAATGTAATCCTCTATATGCGTAACTTCAAGGGTAGCAGAGTGGTGACTATCAATACAAGATTGCGTGCTTTACGTGCCTTTTATAATTTTCTTTATAAACAAAAGCATATTTCAAATAATCCAATGGGTAATATCAAGTTGCTTAAAGATAGAAAAACAGTTATTGCTACATTTACTAAAGATCAGTTAAATAGGTTGTTTAAACAGCCGGACCTTAGAACTTTTACAGGTGTCCGTGATTACACAATCATGATGTTAATGCTTGAAACTGGTATAAGAGTGAATGAGTTAGCAGGGTTATCTTTAAAGGATATTCGCTGGGAAGACTATATGGTTGTTATTAGAAATGCTAAAAGTTATCGGGAAAGATTAGTTCCCATTCAAAAAGAAATGAAGCAACAAATAAAAAAATACATAGCTATTCGTGGTTCTGTAGAGAGTGAAGCGTTGTTTGTTACTGTTGATGGTGAAAGATTGTCTAAAAGAGGGATACAACAAAGGATTACTAAATATGGTGAGATGGCTAATCTTAAAGATGTTAGGTGTAGCTGTCATACATTTAGGCATACATTCGCTAAATTAAGTGTTCAACAAGGTGCTAATATATTTGAAATTCAAACTATTTTAGGACATACCAGCATGGAAATTGTGAAAACATATGTAAATCTATTTGGTAATGATGTTAGAGACAGGCATAAAGAATTTTCGCCAATAAAAGTGTTAGATAAACGAATCTAATTATATTTGAAAACAAAAAGAAAGCCACCTATTCGCAGTAGGTGACCCATAACTCATTTACAAAACTGAATAACTGAACAGCTATCAGTCTGTTAATTACCTTCATCTTATCGAAAAAAATTCGTTAATGCAAGGCGTATTAAGTATTGTCTTTTTTAAGGCATCCTGTTAGTCGTCCTCTTGCTGGAATGCCTACTAATAGCAAGTAAATCTAACCTTGAAAGGTACTGGTTGTAGCCAATGCAGAAAAAACAACCGTAATCACATTAACAGCTTTCCTTGTTTGCTGGTGGTTACTAGGTGAGAACGACCATTAACGGTTCGGTTGGTTGCTTGGTGCATTACGGTGCAGGTAGCAACAGACAAACGATAACATTCGGCACGTTGGACAAGCATAGCGTGTAAAAAGTCTGTTGAGTATGAAAGTACAACATTCAAACAAGGTGATACGGTGGAACCCTCAACAACTCGGTTCAATTCAGTATTAATGGATGGCTGCTTTATAGTACTTAATTTTTTTAAGTGCTATAAAGGTAATCATTCTTTTGTCCAATGTTTCCTAGACAATCTTGTTAATTCAGAGGAAACCAAAACCAAAAGTCAAAACAATCAGTATAAAAATTAAAAATAAAAATAAATTGTTAACTAAACAAAAAGAACATATTAAATTATTTGTTTTTTTGTCCTAATTTATTTGATATGTGCAAGTAAATAAATATACCACATGAATAAAGGAGGACAAGAAAATGACAATTGTAAAAAGTAGTGGGATACCATGTAAAGGGAACGTAAATGGTGATTTCGAGATGTTGCCTTCATCCCTATTTAACTATATAGAGTTGGGACTAATCACTCAAAATGATTATGTGATCTATTCAAAATTGCTTAAATTATACAATACTGACTATGGTTATGCTTACCCTACTATTCAGCAGTTAATGGTTTTCACAGGCATAAAAAGTAATGGCACCATAATCTCAGGTCTTAAAAGATTAGTCGAAGCTGGGTTGTTAGCTAAAACAAGTGGAACTAGAGGTAATAATATATACGTTGTTTTATTACCATTAGAAAAAGAAGAATTATATATTGCCGTTCCTGAAAAAGTTAAGATATTAGAGGGGAAAATATCCAAACTTATGGCAATAGCTGAATCCGACAAGGAACGGTTACAGAAATTTCTATTAAGTAAACAGGAAGAAGAAAGTGAAATTCAAGCTAAAGAAGTTGGCCCAAAATTACTTTAATCCATCTGGGATTAACCTATCCCCAAACACCCTGGTATTACTGAAAGTCACAAGTTTATTAATCACATTTCTTATAATCACAAGTGATAGGTGGTTTTAAATTTTTATTTCAATGGTGGAATCGATGAACTCCTATAGTTTGGCAATCGAACGTTATACATACTTACTATAAAGACTTATATAATCATACTTAATATATATTCTCATAAAGAAACTATCAAAGTGAAAGCCTTAAAGAGACAACTAATGAAAAGATATTTGTAATCACGTACAATTATTAAACCTTGGTAGCAAGTGTGGAATACTTTTGGTATGTTATTCATTAGACAACAGGATAAAATATCGGAGGGAATTATTTTGATGAATAAGAAAAATGTTAGTATAGCATTAGATGAAGGTGAATTTAAAATCTTAGATGAACTCAATAAGGAATTAAATAAGAGGTCATATAGAGGTTTTAAAGTTAATAGAACAGATACTCTGTTTTATGCTATAAAGTTTACTAGTGAAAACATTGATATATTAGAATTAGTTAAGACATTAGATGTGAGGTTAGAAGAAGTAAAGCAAGAGAATGAGACACTTAGAAACTTGTTGATTGAGTTTCAAAATAAGATCAATAATGTTGTAAGTTAAATTGGCGTTTTGATAAGACTACCTTCAATCTATTACATAAATAGTTGCAGTTCCCTTTATAATCTAGTGCTGATAACTTTACAATAGCATGAAATTACAGCTTTCGTTAATGACAAATGACAGAACGAATAACTTCGCACCCTTCAGGGTGCTTTTTACTTAGTGTACAGCAGGACTATTGTCCTTTTATGTCGAATTTTTATCAGGAGTAAAGGGGAATGACATTATGGAGTGGATTTACAAATACTTTAGCTTAACTGCAGTTATTGCAGGAGTAGGCTTTTTAGTGAAGCACCTTATTCAGAGGAAAATAGATTCCTATTTCAATAAGAGATTAGAAGATCACAAGCAAGAACTGACTATTATGTCTGAAAAGGCTAAGTATGACATAAGTAAAAAGCTATTCGATTTTGAAGCGTATGCAACAAAGAAACACACCGTTTACCCTGAGTTATATCAGCGAGTGTTTGAGTTTTGGAATGAGATAATTGTATTTACTCAGAAATTAGACATGCTTATTGAAGCCGATAAAAATCAACATGACAAAATATCCATCCTAGATAGATTAGGTGAAGATGGAATGAACGAGGCCTTGGAACTTTTCCAAAAATCCAAGAAAACATTTGATTATTTTACAATGAATGAATTATTTTTATCGAGAGAAGTCTCAATATCCTGTGCTAAAACATTGAAATCAATAAGGAAAGTAAATACGAAACTGCAATCACAGCTTTTTGAAGATTGTTACAATCCTTTCCTCACCAAGGGGGGAATTACCGAGATATGGGACGAGGTGTTCTCATTCAAAGAGGTCATATACAAAGAGTTATCGTATAGTCACTTTGAAAATACTGAAGAAAAAGTACAGTAATCATCTTAAGCATCCAAAACGGGTGCTTTTTCACTTTATAGGCAGCAGGTGAATAATCCCTTTCTGTCGAATTTAGAAGGTTAAAAGGGGATGGTTGAATGAGAGTAAAAGCTGAAAATGAGGCTTTAAGCGAAAAGTTAAGATTAAGCAAAGATAGATATAAATTTATGAACGCAACAATACTTTAAGGCATCCATTAAGTGTGCTTGATTATTTTAAGGGTAGCAGGACTATCGCCCCTCTCTGCCGAATTAAAGGATAAGAAACAGGAGGAGGAAACCAAGTGGATAGTAAAGAGGTATTTAAGGTGATACAAGACAATGCCAAGGGACTGGAACGGATGAGAAACAGTAGTGGGATATTTAAAGAACTTGACCCGAATAAAGTACTCGAATCACTTAAAATGTCAGAATTAGCAACCCCCCCTAAAGTCGATACAAGCTACACGCAGTCTCTTCTGGATGGCATCCAACAAAGTAAGGCAGAGGCACAACAAAGAGAGGCAGAGGAACAGCAAAGAGAAGCAGAGTATAAAGAATCTGTCTTAAGTTCCTTACAGGGAATTGAGAAGAATACTGCCCTACTAACGGAAATGACCTCCCTCCTTCAAACAAGTAACGAGAAACAGGCTGAAACCTTTGAACTGATGGTTGAAATACTGGAAATCATGAAGAGTAAAGATCAGGAAGAGGCAAATACCAAATTCATGGATGTCATGGGGAAAATCAAGGGATTCACGGATAATGCAAGTACAGTACAGTCTCTAATAGGTATGGCAAGCACAGTATATAATGCATTACCGTTTTAACACCCAATTTCAGGGTGTATTTTTATACCCTCCGCACAGCAAGGCAAGAGGGGCTGAAGGGTTGGTACATAAGGATTGTTGAACTTTGAGGCATGTGCGGATCTGTGTAAATATCGCTTTCTTACGTGGTTTGAACAGCCAACCTGAAATACTTTTTTACGCACACTTCCACTGCAAGCAATAAAAAAGGCTAACACTGGTCAGAGTGTCGCCTTCTTCTTTGCCCTAATTAGAGTACTTTTGGATATGCCAGTCTTGTTCTCAACCTCTTTATAGCTATGAGTGCCTAACAGCCCTAAAGCGTGTTCTATCTGTTTTTTGCTGTACTTGTTTGGTCTTCCTTCTCTAAAGTCTTCACGCTGTTTAGCGATAGCCTTACCTTCCTGTGTACGTTCTACAATCATATCCCTTTCAAACTCTGCGAAAGAACTCAGTATGTTAAAGATCAGCTTTCCGTTCGGTGTGTTTTCCACTAGTCCCATATTCAAAATGTGAACTCTAACACCCTTTTTAAATAATTCCTTTACCGTTTCTATAGCGTATCCTGCCGACCTAGCAAAACGGTCTAATTTAGTAACAACCAGCGTGTCACCTTCTTTAAGTAAAGAAAGAAGTTCCTGAAACTTGGGACGGTCAGATTTAGTTCCTGTGAAAGTTTCCTGATAGATTGTTTCGCAACCTTCTTCTTTTAATTTATTTACTTGTTCCTCTAATGAGTTCCCATTTGAAGCTTGTCCTTTTGTACTTACCCTTGCGTATCCGTATTTCATATGTATTATCCCCTTTTCGGCGTCTTGCTTATGACACTAAGTTATGACACCATCTGATACCTTGATAATACTGCATCTCCAAATCGGTGTCAATACTTTTAAGTTATGGGTAAATATCAAGGAGAAGAAGGAATAGTAACTTTGAAAATTGAATATTAAACTCTGTAAGATGTATTTAACTTTAAATAATTAGAAATTATAATTTTATTGATATTAAGGGGGAATCATTGTGAGTAAAAGTTATGTATGGAATCCTACAGAAGAATTTAACAATCTTGGTACTGAGGAAGGTTTAGAATTTCTTAAAAAGTTAGTAACATACTTTGCAGAGGAAATAGACTTCTTAAGTTCTTACAATCAAAATATAACAAATGTTGATGAAATTAGGCTGGAAAAATTAAAGTCGTTAGCTTATGCCTTAAAAGTTAATTACAAGTTTAAAGAAAACCAGAATTTATTTTCAGATGGAAATAGTGAACTCGAAGAAAAAGGATTGCTATTACAATCTTGGATAAGCTTAGGGGCAATATTAGAAAGTACGATGTTATTATTCTTATCAATTTATAATCATTCGTATGATAATAATCCTATGCTAGACCGTAAAAATAAAAAGATTAACATTGAAGACTTAAAATTAGTTAAACTAATAGAATACTTTTTTGATACACATGAGGGTATCTTTAAAGGAGGGACTATTGATGAAAATGAAGTCCATATTATACGCCTAGAAAGAAATTTAGTACATCTGTTTAATAATAAAGAGGTTAAATCATGGACGGATTTTAATTACTGTCTAAAAATTATCATAGAGTTATTATTTGAACTTATTTCTAGGCTACCTGATGTTGAAGATGAAAATGGTTCAGTTAGTAGTGGTAATGATGATTTAAGGAGATACATTTATAAAACCAAAAATCAGTTGTTTAGTTTTGGTAAATAAAGAACAATGTAGATACCTATTTGGCTAGGAAGTGATTATTAACGTACGTTTATCCCGTAAATGGCGGTATCATATATCAACACATATGAGAGTGCCAACAAGCAACGTAGTAATAAGACTTGAAGCACTATAAAAAGTGAATTGAAAAAGTGAGAATCGAATACACCTAGATATGCCCTTGTTTACGGAACGGCTGCCACGAGATCCTCCCATCATTTAACACGGCGAAGGGGTGCCCCGGGGGATTGATAGGTGCAGTACCATCGGTCTCTTGCGTAAAAAATATAGCTACCGTTTTTGAAACTATTAGATGGAAATAAGTGGGTGTCTGTGAGGGCGATTCTATGCAACTTAACTTTTGCTTGCTGGGTAATTGTACTGCCGATTTGATGTGACGAAGGGGTGGTTACTGAAACTGCAATTAGGTACTCAGGAAGCATCCCTAAAAAAAATTCCGGTCGGCTTTCATAACTTAAAAGTGGTATAATATGGCAAGTTTAATACATGGAAAAGGGGTACTATCAAATGTCCAAATACCGATTGTTCCACGTCCTTATCGTCATGGCGTTCATGGTATGTTTCATCTATAGTCTCGTGGTGAGAACTCCTCAGGGCGTTATTGTAACCTTTTTTGCCGCAATTATAGGGATCGGGTTGATTTTGCTGAATACCTCAATCAATAAACACCCCAAAAATTAAGCAGGAATTAAGGTGACTTACCCTAACCCTGCCTTTTTTATCTTGGGCTGGTTATTGTTTACTTACCGCTTTTTGGTACACCTATTAAATATCTTTCAACAGTCCATTCTAGGGGTGAATTATTTTCCCTATCATGAATAACACAGTAATGTTCAAATACTTCATTCAGACCATAGCCACATTTTTGTAAATATAGTCCAATTGCTTGTCTAGCCTCTTTTAATCCACCATAAGGATTTTTTCCAAACCGTTCGAATATTGGTTCACGTTTACCATTTTTACATTCATAAACAAAATAATCGCCTGAATCTCTAGTAGCTTTTTCAATTGAAAAATAATAACTTTCCATTCGATAACCCCCACTATTTTTAATTCATCTATAATTATAAATCTTTTTAGAGGGGAACTTGGGAAGGTTTCATTAAAATATTAGGACAAAAAAAGAATGGGGCTTTAAATTAACCCCATTCTCTTACATTCCTGTATTTTCTGTTTTCTAGTTACACCAGCTAAAACGGTACATTGTTTGTCTAGGTAAAGTTTATCTGGTTCGGATTTTATTGCCTTGTAATGGTCATCTGCAACCACTTTCTGCCAGTACACTGAACCATCTATGAAAGTACATTTACAGTTCCTTAGTGTCGGTTTCTTGTAAAAGTACATGACATTGTTGCTACCTTCGCTAACTAAGGGCATTACCATTATGTTTGTGTAGCGTTCTTTCGTATATGGTTCCATTTAATTCTCCCCTTTAAAATCGTATTTAACTTTGACGCAAAAGCTTTCTATAGAGGGATTCTTATGAATTTAATAGTGGTTCAGGTGCAATTACCTTACCCCCTCATTTCCCTTCAATTTAACCCCTCAGAAAGCCCTCTATATCAACATTCTTACTTTTAACTTTGACGCAATTTCCGCATACTGTCCCTCTGTTGCTTTAATTGCTTTCGACATGTATCTGAACACGTTAAAACGTTCTTTGAATCTGTTTTGAATATTTCATTACACTGCTTGCAAGTACGTTCATATTCACCGATTGATTTCTCTATATAGCTGATTCCGTGTTGCTGCTTGTACTCTTGTTCTAGTTCCTTATCAGCCGGCAAAACAGACTGTTCGAAATAATCACATGAGACACTCTTTCCGCATCTTTTGAAATAGTCACATGAACCACCAAATACACAACCACCGTCAATGAAGCTGGCACATGTATTCTTTGCTAATGATTTAACCTTTTTGTGAGTCGCGTTATCTAGTAAACTCATTTCCTGTCACTCCCTTTAAAATTAAAAAGACCCGTCAGCATTAAGCCAACAGGTCATTGGAAATATTGAATTAAAAACTGAGAGTTACTTCCATATTTGGATTAGTACCGCCTACAATTAGTTTGTAACGGACATGATCTTTAAACGTAGCGAACAGTACGCCATGATGTGCATCAGGAATAGGGAAAGTACCAATCTCGTTAAAAGTAACACCGTCATTAGATTCCTCAAACTTAATAGAAAGACTAGCGTCACCCTCTAACCCTTCCACGTCTACACGCACGTTACATTGCCTATCAAGTGAATTGATTGTCTCACCAGTTTTAGTGGCTGTTACGCCAACCTCTTTATACTCGTTTCTAATATCACGCATTCCATAGAATAAGTCGTTTAACATTTTTCATCCATCCTTTTCAATTTTATTAGTAAGGTAGTCCAGCCCTTGCACGGCTGACTTTATATCTAACCTCTTTTTCCATTTGTTCTTCCCGAATCCGTTCTTGTAATTCTTTAGCGTCCTTTTCTCGTTGGATACGTTCAGCCAATGCTTTTCCGACTTCATCATCATCAACATAGCTACTTTTCTTCTGTTCATAAATTGACATACCTCCATTCATTGGAATGATATTTTCGTCACGTCTTAACTGGTCAATAGCCGTACCTAGTGCCATTCTGACTGTTAATGGTAACGACTTAAGCTTTTCATGGGCCTCAGTGTCACCGTGTGCCAACGCTTTGATAAATTCTGGATTAAATTCTGACATAGTAAAAAACCACCTTTTTATTTTTGTTTTTGTTTCTTTGCCTTTGATGAATAACCTAGCATCACTAATTCAGAAATATGTTGTAATTCCATGCTACTAATTGGAAGCCTTTGTATAGCAAGCCATATTTTCTTTTCGTAATGTCTTGATAGGTCAATTCGTCCTGTCTCTAAATCTGATAATCTAGCCTGTGGAATCCCCATATAAAACGAAAATTCAGCTTGACTAAGACCACGACAAGAACGAATAAGAGGTAACATTTCAGGTTTCACTCTTAGTTCCTCCAATAATTTCACCACCCCATTAAATTGGAATAAATTATGCTTTTGAAATCCAAAATAAAAAAGCGTCAGGCACTAAGCCCAACACTTTAATCAAAGGATCCATTGTCTATTAACCGTTCGCAAGCTTTACTTGCCCACCTTTATGTTCGGGAAATGGGTAGCTGGTACAGGGTGAAAATGAAAGTAATTAGAAAAATAGAAAGGAAAGCAAGGAAAAAAGTTGTACAAATGCTTTTACTTCAGGTCACCCAATCTATTTATCCACTCGACTGATGTTCAATAGCTGAACCATGACCTCATTTGCTATTTCATTATCTTCTAACAGCATACCTATTCGTAAAATGGAACGTCTTGTAAAAATTTCATTATTATATCCATCTCCAACTAATTCTTCAAGGTGTCTACTAACAATCTTTTCAATTACCTTTTCATCTACTTCATAAAACGATGCCACTCGTTGTATTCCAGTAGCCTCATCATTAGACAATAATAATATGGTTTCAACTCGTTCCAATACTTCATTACGTCTCCTTAGTTTTTCAAGAAATTCTTCACGTAATTTCCCGTCCTCCAGTAAAATTTCAGGGTTTGACATGCCAAGTTTTAAGAAATGAATTAAGTCCTTCATTGTTGTACCTCCAAGTATTTTTTGGGCGTTTGTTCGCCCTTATATTTAGGTACTTGCAGGTGAGGACGATTTTGGGACATTAACTTTCAAATAAACTAACGGTGCAGGTTAGTTTAACAAGAAGTAGTAAAATTGAGTTGATAAAAAATTGAAATTACTCAATCAACACTGTTTATGAATGGTATAATTGGAAAAAAGAGGTGTGAGTATGAGGAAATTATTATGGATTTTCGGTTTGCTTGTTATCATTATGGCGTTAGGAGGATGTTCAAGTTCTTCTAAAACTTCGGGTTCTTCCGAGGTAAAAGCAAAAGTTGTTGGCTATCAAATGGTACAGAAGAACGGTGTATTAAGTGATAGAAAAGCTATATCAGAGAAAGATGATGTGAAAAAGATTGAAAACATTACGGCAGATGTAAAATGGGATAAAACAGCATCAGTTAATAAAGATAGCAAAGAAGATGCTGTATTTTGGTTTATAGACCAGGATAACAAGGAAGGGCAAAAATATAGGGTGTGGTTCGACGAAAGTGGTTCTACAGACGTGCAGGATGAAAAGSAGGTATGGGGCGTTTTGGAAGGGAAAGACGGTGAAACATTATCCTCTATTTTCAAACTTCAACTTAATGAACAGAAATAAAGAATAGAAAAATATTAAGCTAACGGGTGCTTTAGTTGATTAAAAATATCGTCAATAAAATAACATAGGTACATTCAGGTTAATCCCTGAATTAATGACTTTGAAGAAAACCAGTCATACCAAGGGTTTCAGCGTTTGTAAAAAGATTCCTGTAAAAAGTGCCTGTAAATGGGGTGCTGTTGAAGCCCTAGTTATATGAAGAAGCTTAAAGATAATTAAACTTAAACTAACAGTAACTAAGAGATAAAACACTGTGGAAGAAAACCACTTCCACCATAGAGTAAACAAGAACAAATAACTTAAACTAAACCACTATGATAGCAAACAAGAATGAAGTTAATCAGTTAAAGAAATGCACTGAATGAAGCGAATAGCGTAATGAAGTGGCGTAAGCAAGTTCCTGATCTTAATCTTTTGATGGATTAGCAACCTTACATAATAAATTCAATCTCAAGTTCCCCTGTCCTTAATCGGATGGGGGCTATTTTTTATGTCCTCAATTCCAGGCCCAATGAATAGTATCCGGTTTGGTGGGAACATTACTTAGTGAAAAGTAGCTACCTGCCCCTGAGTCCAACCTTAAAAAAGTTGTCAGGGGTTATTTTTCGTTGTGGCTGCCTTTCTTTCCCCACGTAAATAGAGAACTGTAGGGTAACTTCAATAGATTGGTTTTAACACTTGGCATGCACCTGTCACAGTAATACGAAACATTAGTTTTTCCCTTTTCAAACAGTGGGGTTAGATTGCTAAGATCATCCCAAACCGCACAGAACTCACACATTTTTCTTTCTGTCATTGTGATTCTCCATTCAATATATTCTCCTAAGCTACCGCCCTATCGTTATAATCCCGATGAATGGAAAGTTTGTAGTTGTTATTTCAGAAGAGAAAACAAATGAAATATTAAAAATTAAAAGAAAAAGGTGTTAATTGCAGTAGCACCTCTTTTTATTACCTCTAATATGTATAATAAATCCCTTCTCCGTTTTCTATTTTTTTGATAATCTCTTCCTCAATTTTAGATGCATTTTTATCATAGTTTTCCCTATATTGTTCGAAAGCCTTAACAGTTTTGATGCTATTAAGATCACTATTAACTTTAGTATAAAATGCAAGATTACGTTCTATGGTATTATCGTGTACCTCTTCTGATATTTCCCCCCTTAAGTATTGTTGTTCTAACTCTAAAATATTAGATCGTTTACTAATTTCATTACTAACTTCTTCCATAGTAATAAGATATTCAGCACGCTTTTGATCCAATAACTTCTTAGACATATCTGGATTTTCACTTTCCCTCGGGTATCCATCATTTATTAAATCAATATTATACTTATCATTTATCAATTCCCAATTTTGAATGCACTCTTGTAAACTAGGAGAAAGCTTTGAGTATAGATCAATATTTTGTGAAATAAAAGATAAGAAGGGTTCTTTTATTTTGATTATCTTTTTGTTGTCAGAGTTATTCTTGTCTGTTTCACTCGGTTGTTCTTCTTGTTTATTAGAAGTTCCCGTTTCTTCTATTACCCTTACAATTTTATCAAAAAAACCGAACATAGCATTAGTGTTGTTAACCTCCTGTTTCTCTTGTTGATATTTTGCTACATATATATCCAAAAGGGCTGCAACCTTTTCCTTATCTTCTTCTTTTTTTACCAACTCTGAGGTATACAAAGATACACTGAAGCCTATATAAGTAGTTAATAAACCAGTTAAGCAAGACCATAGTATTGTAGTTGCATCAAATTCTTTATTTACTTCTTTTAGTTTTGATTTATGTTTAACCGTATATATAAACCCAGCAATAAATATGATGATTATGATAAGTGAGATTACTATTGTAGTTGGAATTATTCCCTCGGTTTTAATATAGAACCAATTAAACCCTTTAATAAGTGATATGACTATTACTGTGCTTATAGGGAATAAAGCAACAAAGAAAAGAAATTCCATTATTGTCATAGATTTTATTTTGTTAGTAAGTTTTTTTAATCCCTTTTTTAGTGGGTTTGGTGTTCTGGTTCTGGGTGGTAACATTGGTTCCATAATACTTTCTCCTTTATGAAAATTCATTTTCACCAAACAAAGTAAGGATAGGGAATCTAAAATATATCCATCCATAACCTGACGATTTTTTAATGATTCACAAAAAACACGAATAAAACAACGGCAAAAAAAGGTGTTACTACTTCTTCTAATACGGATACTAGTGAATCCTCTTCCCATATTCTAACGTCAGAATAACATATATATTTCTCCACCGGTTTGAAAATAATAAATATTTTCTGCTTAATAGGAAATTCAAAAATCACACTTTTCATTAAATGAATTAACCCAATATAGGAAAATTATAGTATAATTTCGAAAGAAGATTAAAAGAAATATTGGAGAATTAACGTATGATTTTATTGAATGCAGTAAAAACAAATGATGCCCTTATTAAAGAGTTACAAGATAAGGTTATTTCCATACAAGACCATGAAATATCTTTTCTAAATGATGTTATCGCTAACATTGGGTGGGTAATAGGGATAGTATTTGGTATAATCAGTCTCATTTTCGGTGGAGTAGGGTGGATGATAAACCGTTCTAATCAAGAGGCACAGAAAAAGATGGAAATGGCTGAAGGTATCATTAAAGAAGCGAAAAGTAGTATGGATGCATTTCAAGAATACAGGGGGGAATTAGCTGAATATCGCAAAGATACAGAAAAAGAATTTAGAGAATTGGCCACTTTAGTTAATTCAGAAGATATAACTATATTAAAAGAAAATGTAAAAATATTATCTATAGTACATGAAGCTAATAAACGTCTAGAAAAAGTTGAAATGACTTTAGAAGCAGCTAAGAAACACTGGGATAGACTAGAAGATAATGAAAGGATTAAATTAGAATCTCTGCAACTTTTTTTGGATTATGAGACCTGCCTTCGTGTAATGCGGGCACATCAGCGAAAAGCTTTGAGTTTGACTGAATCTAGTCAAGGGGATATTCTTTTAGTCGATTGCGAAAAACTCGAGATAGAATCCAGAGATATTTATGATAAAATACGTAAATTAAAATTGAAATTACTAATCCCGTCAATAGATTTATCAGGAAAGGAACTAAGTAGTAAATTGCAAAAAATAAAATTAGATATTGAAAACAAGAATCATAATTGACTTAATAAATACGACCAAAAGTTGAAGTGTACATGAGTACATTGCATCGAAAGTGATGGTCAAAGGAAAGCAAGCAATAGACAGTCAAAACTAGAAGCAACAAAAAGCTACGAAAGAACAAGAAGAAAAAGAGAAAGCACAACAGGCAGAACAGGATAAAAAGGAAGCAAATCAAGCTAAAGAGGAAAAAGCATGTCTTAACATTAAAGGTAATACATTAAGTTCGGGAGAAAAAATCTATCATGTACCAGGTGGACAATTCTATGACAAGACTAATGCAGAACAAACTTTTTGTACTGAAGGAGAGGCAAAGTTTGCTTGCTATAGAGAATCTAAAAGGTGAAATTGTTTAAAGGGGTGTAACTGTTAATTACAGTAGTACCCTTTGTGTCTATACAAAAGTAGGGGATCTTCCAAAATAGCTACATCCTAGATATTTACAAATTATTTGATATGGGAAAAGATACATTGCTATTGAAGAAAAAACTGTATATAATCATGATAATAAGATAATCGTGTGAAGAGATAAAATTATAAAATTCACAATTACCTGTAGAATTACTTAAAATCACTGTAAATAAAGGTATTATAAAATAAAGATACTGGAACTTTCCGACTCAAAATCGTGTTCCTCTGGAGTGCCGGTTCGACCCCGGCCACCGGTATCACCAATAGCGAAGGATTGCTATTACAAAAAGCTTCACACTTAATTGTGTGAAGCTTTTTTGTGTTCATGACACTACAAGATCAAATAATTTTCCATCACTCAAGAATGAAGGAAAAGTGAAACGAAGGAGCAAACAAACATCATGGGAGTGATTAAGGGTATTAGGATATCATGTGATACGCTGTGACAGACGCCTATTGAAGCTACAAAACGATACATGAATTCTCTATTAAGGAGCACGTTTGTTACTACGATTAAAAATAAAAACGAATGGTCAAAGAGTATTAACTCTGCCATTCGTTTCGTTAACTTTGATAAATGATTTAGAATTCAATATTCATAGCATTCAAGTCTGCTTCGGTATAGCCAGAAGCGGAGAGTGCGATTTCAATTTTTTCAGCAGCCTTATAATCAAATAATTTGAATTTAGACATTAATGCGAAAGCATTTTGATTTTCGATCGCCAAGGCAACAGCCTCCACGTCTTGCAGTAACTTCAGGTCTTCAATGTAGAATTGAGCGGTTCTCATAGCTAAATACTCATTCGTTGTAGTCGAACTGTAGAAAAGCCTTGTTAAAGTGGCGATTGCGTTAGGAACGAAAATCTTATTCATAATTACCCCTCCACTATTCATAATATTCTGTCACCTGAGTCACTACTAGTATGAGTCACTCTAAAAATGTTGTCAATCTTTATCTTTTGAGCATTTTTACTCACCAGTTGAAAGTAGGTATATATTGAAATTGAGTAATAAAATATCTGAGACTTTTCCAAAGGCAAAAATCATTGCACAGGGCGCACGAACTCGATCGTTAGGTCTCAGGCTCGATCATAACCAATTGGATTATATACTTCATCCATTTACTTTATTCAACAAATGGGCCATTTTTTTCAGAAATTCTTTCAATGATGAATTCGTTTCTGTGTTCGAAAATTTTAAACGGTTTATGAAATAGCAGATTCTTATAAACTGTACAGAAGGCGGGCTTCCACATTCCGCAGCTCTCCAGATGAAACACTATCAGCCACAATTATTTGCATGGTTCTCGTAGCTGTCATTCGTTTGTCTGGATGCTTCAGTTGTAGCTGCTGTTGTATCGCTCGGAAAAGTTCATTATTTTCTGGACGGTTGGCGTTATAGATTTCTTGTAAACTTTTTGATTTTCCCATGACCTTTCCTACTTTCCATCAAGTGTGAGATACATATGAAAGCTTCTTATGCGATAATATTCGTATGTTCTATATTTCCGTTTTATCGCTTCTAATTCCTTCTTTTTTCAATTAAATCTTTAAAGAACAGAGAAGGTTGCCCCTGTTTTTTTACAAGGCGTTAGCCCACCTGTCTTACAGCTTGACCTTTGTTATATATGTTGTTGTTGTTTTTCTTTATTTTTTAAAAAAGAACCTGTGCATTAAACAGGAGAGAGGTATAGGAAGACCTTATAAAGGGTAATTAAAATCAGTAAATAATAAATGGAGGAGCATTTAAAAATTTCATTAAAGAATTATTATTTAAGAAATCCAAGACCAGGAAAGTAGCCGTCTCGCAGTATTTTTAATAATATCGATGGAATATGGCAATAAATAAAAAAACACTATCTAAGAACACTTCACAAAACAAATTTTCTAAGGGGCGGAAAATTGTGAACAATATGGGATGTCAATGCAGGTCCAATCAAGAATTACAGCAACTGGTTGATGAGGCAAAAAAATATACGAGTAACGGAACAGTGGCAAACTATATACCGGCTCTTGAAAAGGCGAATCCTCAGGATTTGTCTGTTGCTATTTATTATCCTGACGGGAAAGGATATTGTGCGGGGAATGTAAGCGGTAAAATGACCCTTCAAAGCATATCAAAAGTTTTGACACTTGCTCTTGTATTAATGGAAAAAGGGGAGGATCATGTTTTTTCCTATGTAGGAAAGGAACCCACTGGGGATCCTTTTAATTCGATTGCCAAGCTAGAGACAAACAAGCCATCCAAGCCGTTAAACCCCATGATTAATGCAGGAGCATTGACTGTGACCCACATGATAGAGGGTGCCAGTGTAACCGAGCGATTTCAGCGAATTTTACATTTTATCCGGGAGTTGACGCAAAATCCGAATATCGGCTTTAATGAAGATGTTGCCCGGTCAGAATATAATACAGCAGACTTGAATAGGGCGTTAAGTTATTTTTTAAAACAGCATCAAGTAATAAATGAGGATGTGGAGGATTTAATCGAATTGTATTCGAAGCAGTGTGCCATTGAAATGGACAGTCAGGATTTAGCGAGGATAGGCTGTGTGCTGGCCATGAATGGGAAAGATTTACTGACGGGAAAGCAAATCATCCCAGGGGACATTGCCCGTATTTGCAAGACATTCATGGTTACCTGCGGCATGTATAACGCATCAGGTGAATTTGCCATTAATGTTGGCATACCGGCTAAAAGCGGTGTGTCAGGGGGAATCATGGGAGCCGTCCCCGGAAAATGCGGGATTGGAATTTATGGTGCAGCGCTGGATGAGAAGGGGAACAGCGTTGCCGGGATAAAAATCTTGGAAATGATGGCGAAAAAGTATTCCTTAAGTATGTTTAATTTGTAAACATGGAAACCAGTACCGAGTCAGTCGGATGTTAATTGAGTTCAGTGTAAAGCCTTAAGGAAACAAATTTTACTTTCAAGGCAAAAAAAAGACCTCTGCACATAAGGGCAAGGTCTTAGGACTATTTCATAACAAGTTGGAGAAAAGAGATACTTTTTTATATAAAGCATTTACCTCTTTATTTCGATGTTCCCCGATTTCATTTTTTAGCTGGCCTTCCATATCGGTCATTAGATCAGCTAACTTCAATGCCTTTTGTCTGTCGGAAATATTGCTGCGAATGATAGATTCATATTTTGCATTGTATTCAGTCAGTGACATTTCTTCCGTCCTCCCATAGTGTAAAGTCATATAAGCTGCCCTCTGTTCCTTCATCAGCAACCCCAATGTACTTAAGTGTAATTACAGGGTGTGAATGGTTAAGGATCATTTGTAATTCAGCGAGGTTCTTACTTCGTTTATAGTGCCAGTACCCGAATGTTTTCCGCATGGTATGTGTACCGACGCCCTCGATGTCCACCATGTCAGCTGCTTTATTAAGCTGTCTGTAAGCTTGTATCATACTTATTGGCTTATCTCCCTTGCGTGAGGGGAATAGCCATTCACCATCAATGGTGGCTATATAGGTGGCCAATTCATTACATATGGTATTAAGCTGTATCATTCTTGGCTTTTTTGTTTTCCCTTCCTTGATGATGACCTCCATCTTGCCTTCAATGTCCTTTTTCTTCAGCGATAATAGATCAGTCACCCGTAAGCCGGTATTGATGCCTAACAAGAACAATATGTAGTCTCTCTCGCTGCAATGTCTTTTCAATGACCATTTCATATCATCTAATTTTTCCGATGATCTGATTGGTTGAACGTCTATTAAATGTTCTTTTGGCAAAAGTGATCACCCTTAATTCACGCCAATGGAATCAGTATTTTGAATGTATACTTTTAAGAGTAACACTGAAAAAGGAGGGAAGTCAATTTGAGGGGTATATTGATATTTTTTGCACTGTCCATTTTATAAAAGGTTCGGAGTATTTTTAGTTGTTTATTGAATAATGGCAATAAAAACTTCTGGAACTTGATATAATGAAAATAGTAATATTTTTCTAAACTAGTGTTATTGATGGATATTTAATAGATGAATTAATTCATTCTGAATGAAATATGCTTTAGCAGGATTGGGGAAACCACCATGAAGAGAGTTTTGGCTATATTGAAAAAATTACACCCTATAATGTCAAGGTTGATTACCATGGCAATTATGGTTTTGGTTTTTTACTGCATGTTCATGTTCGCAGACCTGGATAATGAAAGGTCAGACAGCGAGCGTCATAACGAGCGGTCGGTGAATTTTGAAGAGATGAGCGATCAAGAAACTGAAGAAAAGCCAGCAGGTTCTATGGTGAACTATTGTAAAGATAGCGCTAATGAGAATCGCTCCTCCAGTTGGTTTGGTATGGAAGTAAACGAAATGGAACCTAGCGAATACACGGTCGAATGCATTGAACACTTAGAATAGCAGCAGAGTTCCTATGGATCGAATTCAGGATTCACACCATGGACATCAGGTACGTTACATCCAAGCGTCTGGCTAGCTTATTGGAATGAAGCGGAATGCACGGGAGTAATGGTCTACACTGAAATGATTGGTGATGAACCGGGTACACAGCGGGGGAGGCCTATATTAGCCTGTTTGGATCTTAACCAAACAGGTTTTTAGTATGAAAGGAAATCCAATGGAAAAAATGGAATAGGATATAATGAAGCATGAAGGAAAATTTTTCACCCCCATATCTTTTTCTCTTTCTGAAACGTTTAGAGGATAGAGGGTGTTGAAGGAGTGAGAAAAATGATAAATAAATTGAGGGAAGATATTTCTGAAGAAAAGGATAACGGTACAATTTTGCGTGAAGTTTATCCTGAATTGATCCGGTTTTGCCGATTTCTGACCCAAAATAATTGGGATGGGGATGATTTGGCTCAGGAAACGATATTGAAGGCAATGCAGGGCTATGGGAAAAAAACGGTGATAACCACAGCTTTATTGAAGACGATAGCCCGACATTCCTGGATTGATACGATACGAAAAAGGAAAAAAGAATCTTTAGACGATCTGTTGGATACCGAACAACTGGGGGCAGTTGGGGGAAATGTCTTTGAAACGGTTGAATATATAATAAAATCCCTTACCCCGAAACAAGCGGTAGTGTTCATATTAAAGGAAGGATTCCTCTACCGGTCAAAAGAAATCTCAGATTACTTGAACACCACGGAAACAGCTGTAAAGGCAATCTTGAACCGTGTGAAGAAGCGTTTTGAGAATGACGTTGAAGATCGTAGGTTGTCTTGCGTGGAAGTTTGGCAGGATGAGGAGGAGCAGCGTCTCATGTCCCTGATGACACAGGCTTTAAAAGCCCAAAATCCTGATATCCTCATTAAAAGCATCCCATCTTTCAAATCCCTGAACAGTGAGTCGATGATTCCTAAACTGATGAATCGTTCGAATCTTTCCAAATCAAGCTTCACTCCTTCAAACACACTCTCAATGGCTGCATAGCCAATATTATTGTTAGGAGGAAGAAGAGATATGACCACCATTCCATATGTAATTGAGCAATCCAGCAAGGGTGAGCGCTCGTACGATATTTATTCCAGACTTCTAAAAGACCGTATCATCATGATTGGGGAAGAAATCACCGATCATTTAGCCAATAGTGTGGTTGCCCAATTGTTATTCTTGGCAGCAGATGCACCTGATAAAGAAATTACCATCTTCATAAACAGTCCCGGGGGATCGACCAGTGCAGGTTTCGCCATTTATGATACGATGCAATATATTAAGCCTGATATCCGGACTGTATGTACGGGGATGGCCGCATCATTCGGTGCCATGCTTTTATTGGCGGGTACGAAAGGGAAAAGGTGCGCTTTGCCAAATAGTGAAATCATGCTTCATCAACCGCTTGGTGGGGCGAGGGGGCAAGCAACGGAAATCGAAATTTCTGCCCGAAGGATTTTGAAGCTAAAGGATCATATCAATCAAATCATCTCCGAAAGGACCGGTCAGCCTATCGAAAAGGTGGCGAAGGACACAGATCGCGATTACTTCTTAAGTGCAAATGAGGCGAAGGATTACGGTATAATCGATGAAATAATCGTTCAGGATAATTAATTCTGATAAAGACGCCGGCTGTACGAAAACGAAAAGAAACTGCCGATATTAGATTGGCAGTTTTTTTTTATCTTTTTACATTACTCCATCTATTTATCCACAAAACCCCATACCTTGTTTCAATACTATTCCAAATCCACTACCTCAGCTTCACAATGCCCGGCACCCGGTATTATCAATTTGTCTTTGTATACTGTTGCTGCATTATATATGTCATCCAGTATGCAATGAGTGACGAATGAATCTTCTTGAAAAAATGGAATGGTATCTTGGGTAATTATCGATATCTGGGTTTGGATGTCTTCCTTTTCTGGATAGTCCATCCATTTAATATGTTAAAATAAATAGTATCTGACATTATCAATCTTGGAGGAAGTTTTTATGAAGAAACCGCAAAAGGTTTTACTTATTAGTGGAATCTCTGCTGTTGCATTATTCGGGGTGGGGGTTGCTTCCTTTAAAATCATGGAGAACTCCAATGAGTACGAAAAAGCTCAACTCGTAATGGAAGCCAGGGAAGCCAAAGAACAAATTGAAAGAGAAAGAGAAGATGAAAAAATCGAAGCCAAAAGGGAAGCGAAAGCTAAAGTTGCGGAACTTGAAGCGAAAACGGCGATATATGATGGGATTGAATTTGAAACGGGACTTGATGAGGGCTCAACCGAAACGGAAGTCATGGACGTCATGCATAAAATGACTCATCAAAAGGTTCGCTCGCAAGATAAATGGGGAGCTATACCGATGTCCCCTAAGATTATAGAAGAAGTTTATAAAATAGTGGATTCAAGTGATTTTCAGCATAGAGAAAGATTGCTGTCCATCGCTGCCCGGTGGCGAGCCTTTGATTTTAGCACGATCGTTCAGGACCATAACTTCTTTTGGGAAGATAAAGAAGGCACCGTTGGAAAAGCCCATGGAACATTAAGTCGGGCAGAAGAGGTTGAATTCATTGAAGTTAATTTTAAATGAGGGGACAAAGTACTGAAAATGCAAGGGCGAGTCGGCTAGTCCTGTCAATAAAGAAAACACTCAAACTTCCTGCAATGAGGCCGTTTGAATGTTTTCATTCGCTTATGGGGCAGTCAAGTAATGGAAGCTTACCTTCGATACAGGAGTTTTATTTCTTAACAATTAGTCTGCTGGACTCGTTCTCCTTGTTTACGGGAACGTCTTTTCCTACTGTGACCCTGCGAACGACGCGGTGCTGGTTCCCGTAATCGGAAATAGCGTAATGCTGCGTGGCTAGGTTATCCCAAATGGCCACGTCGCCTTCACTCCATTGCCAACGCACGGTATTTTCTAAGCGCGTGACGTATGAATCGAAGATGCTTAATAATCTTTCGGATTCACTTGTTGTATAGCCCTCCACTCTACCAGCAAAGCCACCTAATAACAAATGCCTTTTTCCGGTTTCGGCGTGTACGTGAACGACTGGGTGCCTTGTTTTATAAATGGTCGATTCGAATATATCACGATATTTCTTTTTAACCTCATCATCAATGTTTTCGGCTGGTTTGAATTGAGCATAATCATATTCATTTGTATGGATTGCCCATAGTCCGTCCGCTAATTTCTTCAATCCATCCGGCAGGTCCTCATATGCTTCATTCGTATTGGCCCAAACTGTATCTCCGCCAACATCAGGGATGGTCACCCCTCTTAAAACTGAGTATTTAGGTACCTCTGGAACGAAAGTGACATCAGTGTGCCAATGGTTTGCTTTAGCACCTCGTTCGGAGTCAAGCTCGAAAATATAGTTAGTATTATCTTTGACCGGTACTGTAGGATGTGCATAAGGTTCACCCAATAGTTTGGCAAATGCTTCTTGGCTGGCATCGTCCAAATGATTTTGACCTTTGAAGAATATGACTTTATGATCGTTTAACGCTTGTTTGATTTCATTGAAAATAGTTAAATCCAAGTCTCCGCTTAATTGCACTCCTTGAATTTCCGCTCCAATCCTTCCTGCTACCGGTACCACTTTCAATTGTTGTGTTTTAGTTTCCGTCATAATCAATCTCCTCCTGTAAGGTTAGTTTTTATTTTTTAAAGGCTTTCTCAATGTATTCATTGTTGATGTGATTTTTAAAATTAAATGATTTCTTGATATAACCCACACCAGCTAAAGTATCGATGGATTCTTGTTGTGCTTTGATGGCATCTTCGGTAAAGAAGATATTTGGTTCTTCGGCCGTTATTATTGTCTTGACCGTACCGACTGGCAATTTAGTTTCTTTGGAATAAATTTCAGATGCTTCATCTGGATTTTCAATTTGCCAGTCGGCTGCTTTTTTATAAACCTTTAAATAGGCCTCGACAATTTCAGGATGCTCTTCGGCAAAGCCCTTACGTGCAATGATTGCACCAGGAGCTAATATTTTTCCTTTTACTTTAAGTGCGACAGCATTCCCTTTTTCAATATTATTAAGGTAATAAGGGTTCCATATTGCCCAGGCGTCCAATTTTTTTGTTTCAAAAGCCGCTTGAGCATCATCTGGTTGCAAATTGATGAGTTTAATGTCATCAGTCGTTAAGCCATGGGCTTTCAATGCCTTGATTAAATACACATGACCCGTTGTCCCCGAGGCAACACCGACCGTTTTTCCTTTTAAGTCTTCAATCTTCTTTATGTTACCTTCCGCTTGAGCCAGGATCCGGACAGATGACTCACCCCGTCCTGTTTGTGCAATCACTTCGAATGGCAGATTCTTATCAATGCCGGCAATCAGTGCACCATCCCCTAAAAAAGACAGGTCAACCCGATTGGAAGCAAGGGATTCCAAAAGCGGGGGACCACTCTGGAATTCACTCCATTCGATTTGGGCATCCAGTTTAGAAAACTCTTCGTTGAACAATCCCTTTTCCTTTGCAATGACCAATGGTCCCATCTTGCCATTTAAGGCAATATGAACTTTCAGTGGATCACTTTTCCCGGAAGCTTTGCCGGCATCGGAATTACAGCCTGCCAATACGGCGATGCTAATGATGGCAAGTAGTACTGCGATTAGATGTTTACGATATTCCTTCATGAATTCCCTCCTTTTTTACAGCTATACACATCTGGATAGGCAGACTAATGACAAAAAAGAGATTCAACGAAGAGTTTGATTGGTTACTCTTCATTGAATCTCCGGTAGTCCAGTTGATTCACATGACCTTTATTTAATTGGCTCCAGTGTGAAGCGGATTTGTGTATGAATGCATCTTAACAGCTGTTAGAATTATCTGTCAATTATTTTTTACGATTAATCCGATAAAATAAATTGGTATTAGGTGTTGATTATAAATAATCGATAAGTTAATATAAAATGAAATATTGAATCGACTAGTTAACTAGAGATTCAGCAAAGGGACAATTTGTGCCTTATTGCTGGATCTCTATTTTTTTTATTTGAGAAAGGGTGAGGGGATTGGTTGCGACATTAGAAATTAATCAAGTAAGCAAAACATTTAAGAATGAGAATGAAAGTGTCCATGTTTTGGATCATTTAAATCTGACCGTCAACAATGGTGAGTTCGTAACCATCATTGGTCCGAGCGGCTGCGGGAAAAGCACATTATTAAAGTTGATCGCAGGACTTGATTCAGACTTTGATGGCACGATCATGGCAGGGGATCTTAAGGTTAGCGCCCCATCTAAAGACCGTGGTTTCATTTTTCAGGAGCACCGATTATTTCCATGGCTAAACGTGGAGAAGAATATTGCAGGTAACCTTACATTAAAGAAACCGGACATTCGAAAAAGGGTGGATGATTTGATATCACTTGTTAAACTAAAAGGTTTTGAGAAGGCGTATCCACGCCAATTATCCGGAGGAATGTCGCAGCGTGTTGCCATTGCTAGGGCCTTATTGCGTAATCCTGAGGTTTTATTGCTGGATGAGCCATTCGGTGCATTGGATGCATTCACGCGAACGCATCTTCAAGAGGCTTTACTGGAAATATGGGAGAGGAATAAGACAACGATGGTGCTTGTCACCCATGATATTGATGAATCCATCTTTTTATCGAGGAAGGTGGTCGTCATGGATGCAAAGCCTGGACGGATTAAAGCTATCGTTCCGATTGATTTGCCATACCCAAGAACCCGAACAAGCAAAGCGTTCCAGGAATTCAGGTCCGTCATATTAACACAACTTGAACATCATCCAGCAGAGGTGGAAGATTGGAGCATTTAAATGAATTTTTGAAAAAGGAAGGATGAAAATTATGTCTACACAGACCGTTGCACAAAACAAGCACCTTGTCATAAGGGAAACGACAAAACAATCCAAACTTGCCAAATCGGCATTGCGGGGTTCGGTACTTCCCGTTGTCGTGTTGATTGCATGGCAAGCATTAGGTTCGGTTGGCATCCTGCCTGCCCAATTGTTCTCATCCCCTTTATTGATCGTCATGACGTTCATTGATCTCGTCCAGTCGGGGGAAATGGGCATGCATTTACAGATCAGTTTAACGCGGGCTTTTCTTGGCTTTGCCTTAGGTGGGTTTTTAGGCTTATTGTTTGGTGTCATCGTTGGGATGCAAAAAAAATCCGAAGAGTATCTTAACCCAAGCATTCAAATGTTACGAACGGTTCCTTTACTCGCGATCACGCCTTTATTCATTATGTGGTTCGGGTTTGGTGAACTATCAAAAGTGCTGCTTATTGCTTTAGGTGCTTTTTTTCCTCTATATCTACAAACTTTTTTGGGTCTTCGGAATGTGGATAAAAAACTCTACGATGTTGCCCTAATCTTGGAGTTTAGCCGTCGGGAACAAATAACGAAGCTCATGATTCCGGCAGCATTGCCTAACATATTACTTGGTATCCGTTTAGCCTTAAGTGCGGCTTGGATGTGCCTGGTCGTCGCTGAATTGCTTGGTGCGGATAGAGGGGTCGGCTTCATGATCCAGGATGCCCGTTCATTCATGCAAACGGACGTCGTATTCGTAGGCATCATCATATTTGCCCTCGCTGGTAAAATCTCAGACTCGTTTGTCCGCCTTTTAGAAAATCATTTGCTGAAATGGCAAGATAGCTTTAAAGCGTAATTGAAAAAGGATGACCGCCCGGTGATGGGTGGTCATCCTTTTTCTTATTAGGTATGTATGTTTAATCTATTTTTTTATATAAGGGCAAATAAATGGTGAACGATGTTCCTTTGTTCACTTCGCTCTGTACCACGATTTTCCCTTTGTATTTTTGAACGATGGAATAACAAACGGTCAGGCCGATACCGGTTCCCCTATCTTTAAGCGAGTAAAATGGGGTGCCAAGTATTTCAAGCTGCTCTTTTGATAAACCTATTCCTGTATCCGTTATTCGTATTTTTGCCATAGTGCGTTCCTGCTCTGTTTCCACCTTGATGAATCCGGGTTTGTTCATTGACTCAATTCCATTTTTCATGATATTGACCAGTATCTGTTTAAGCTCGATGGGATTCATGTTAATGTGCAGGTCGTCACGGAAATCGAGAAGAAAGCCGATGTTGCGATTATTGGCAAAACTGGTCAATAGGTCGGAAATCTTTTGGATTTCATCATTTAAAGGAATGACCTGTACATTATCCGTTTGCGGTTTAGCTAAAGACAAATAGTCATTGATAATCACTTGTGTATATTCAAGTTCCGTAAGCATGGTCTGTACATAAAATTTTTCCGTTTCATTCAGTTCCTTCTCTTGATCTAATAGCTGGGCAAACCCTTTAACGACTGTAATCGGATTGCGTATCTCATGTGCAATGGTGGCAGCTAGCTGTCCGACTGAGTTCAATTGCTTGGCCTGCTGTATTTCCTTATGAAATGCATTATTGGATTCCATCCTATTATTGGTTCCTATGAATACGAATACCAATATGATTTGTATAGCGATGAAATTAAGCGTGTTGCCGAAACTATCCAAAGCGACATATTCATAAGTGTGTTGAAGATCCGTTTTTGAAATGATCAAGATGGAAGCGGGACCTAATAAGATATTTAAAGTGGCCACAATATAAAACCCGATCTTATCAAAGAGAAAAATGGGAAACAAGGGTGCTATAGCAAATAAGGCCAGCATGATGGCAGTATCCGGGAATATCCAAAACTTGCTATAAAAATAAACAGTAATTAAGAAAATGAATAGGGTTTTATAAAAATTGACTTCTGTTTTTAAGAAAAATAACAGAGAAATTATCATCCCCGATATTAAAATGACCTGTAATGTCATCTCGTAGGGATTATCTTTCCAACTTATAGGTGATACAGAAATCCCAACTAATAGTAAAAAGGATATCATTGCCATGAAAGCCTTCAGTATAAATCGGTGTTTGTTTTGATAATATTGATAATTTTTTAACATAATTCCCCTTAGTATTAATATTCTGTTTGCTTAATAGTAATATGATACTAGTTTTTTGTAAATCAGAAAAAGATAGATTTTGTCATCGATAACCTTTCTATCTATATTATGGAAAGGGGAAGGTGTGTCAACACTGGTGCGTCCCTTCCGATATATGGGATTTATCGTCTGGAAGTTTGGTTTATTATAGGTATGGAAGATTTAAATTGTTTGAATAAGAAGCATGACTTGCATAAAAGCGGAGTAAGGAGTTAAGAAATGCGGAGGGTTTGGAAATATTTAGTTATAATCATTTGGACGATCGTTTTTTTCTACCATTTCAATATGTACATGCCAAGAAACATTTTATATTTTTTAGAAAAAGAGGCTTTTAGGAGGCTTCTTATCATTAATCAAACAATAAAGTTTTCATTCAACTTTTTGGTTGGGTAGAACGTACTGCATGAATGCCCTGCTTTTGATAGGTTATTTTAACCATTTTAACTACTATATTATTTCTTTACATTATATTCGCTGTAGATTCACATTCCCCTTTTAAAATAATGGTAATAATAGGAGGGAGAGAGGGAAATGAAAACGAATCTAAAGAAATTCGGTTTTTGTATGATGAGTGCGGCCTTTATATTGCAGGCTACTTCAATGGGGGCCTCCGCTGCAAATGGAAATCATTCCAATTCATCTATTCATGAGAAGAAAATTGTGAATGTCGCACATAGGGGAGCTTCTGGTTATGCACCTGAACATACCATTCCCGCTTATCAAATGGGAGAACAAATGAAAGGCGACTACATAGAAATCGATCTTCAAATGACCAAGGATGGTAGATTGGTAGCAATGCATGATGAAAAAGTGGATCGTACAACGAATGGTACTGGACTTGTGAAGGATTTAACGCTGGCAGAAATCAAGAAACTGGACGCCGGTACTTGGTTCAATGAAAAATATCCACAATTGGCAAAAGAGGGATATGAAGGGTTAAAGGTCCCTACTCTTGAAGAAGTCTTTAAGAAGTTTGGAAAGAAGGCCAATTACTATATCGAAACAAAGTCCCCTGATGTGTATCCAGGGATGGAAGAAGAACTTCTGCAGGTTCTGGAAGAATATAAAATGGTGGATTCGAAGGGCCGTACAAACAATGTATTAATACAATCGTTCAGTAAAGAAAGCCTTATGAAGGTTCATGACTTGAATCCAAAGTTACCTCTTGTGCAACTTTTTTCATACAAGACCCAAGCAACCATTTCCGATGAAGAATTGGAATCCATAAAGGAATATGCAGTTGGCGTTGGCCCGAACTTCAGTAAAGTTGACGGACAATATGTGAAGATGGTTCGAAACCATGACCTCCAATTCCATCCATATACAGTAAATGAAAGAGCCGATATGAAAAAGGCGCTTGAGTGGGGTGCAACGGGGCTGTTTACGAATTATCCCGATGTGTTCAACGAGGTACTAAGTGAGTATAAACACAAAGATAATGGAAATAAAGTTACTAAATAAATGGTTTCAAATGTGAGTTCCGGTTTCCGGAGCTTTTTTTTGTATCCAGGTGCAGCATAATGGGTGATTAATTCTTGGGGAAATTAGATGTCCATAGGCTTAGTAGTCTTTCGGACGGGTATATAAAATAAATCAAGAAAATTTTAGGAGGTTGATTATGAAGGCTGTAACTTTTCAAGGAGCAAAAGATATACAGGTAAAACAAGTTGAAGATCCGAAACTTAAGGAAAAGGATGATATCATCGTCCGGGTTACTTCAACAGCTATATGCGGGTCCGACCTCCATATATATCAGGGTGCTTTGCCGACGCATAAAGATTATGTCATTGGCCATGAACCGATGGGCATCGTCGAAGAAGTGGGTCCGGAAGTGACAAAGGTGAAAAAAGGAGACAGGGTTGTCCTGCCTTTCAACATTTCTTGCGGGCACTGTTATTATTGTGAACATGATATGGAGAGTCAATGTGATAATTCCAACCCTAATGAAGCGGTGGATACAGGCGGGTACTTTGGTTTTACGGAACGATATGGGAACTATCCAGGAGGGCAGGCAGAATATTTAAGGGTACCATATGGAAACTTCATGCCGTTTGTCATCCCAGAGTCATGCGAACTAGAAGATGAGTCGCTTTTGTTCATGTCCGATGTTCTGCCAACCGCATATTGGAGTGTAGAGAACGCTGGCGTCAATAAAGATGATACGGTAGCGATATTGGGCTGTGGGCCGATTGGCTTGATGGCTCAGAAGTTCGCTTGGATGAAAGGAGCAAAAAGGGTCATTGCCATCGACAATCTACCTTATAGACTCAATAAGGCTAAACAGATGAATAAGGTAGAGGCGTATAACTTCGATGAATATAACGATATGGGCAGCTACATTAAGGAAATCACTTCTGGCGGTGCCGATGTGGTCATAGATTGTGTGGGAATGGATGGCAAGAAATCGCCGCTTGAGACGGTTGAGCAAAAGCTGAAACTTCAGGGTGGAACGTTAAGTGCGATCGAGATTGCCCTTAACGCCGTACGTAAATTCGGCACGATTCAACTGACTGGCGTATACGGTTCGAAATATAATATGTTCCCATTAGGCAATATATTTGAGCGGAACATTAACCTGAAAATGGGACAAGCACCAGTCATACACTACATGCCAAAGATTTTTGATGAAATCACGGCTGGAAAGTTCGACCCCACGGAAATCATATCCCATAAAGTCCCTCTCGAAAAAGCGAGTGAAGCTTATCAAATCTTTAACGATCATGAAGATGAATGCATTAAAGTGGTGTTAAAGCCGTAATCTGAAGCTCATAAAAAGTCCAATGCATGGAGTTGCATTGGACTTTTTGGTTATGTTCATAAATAGTTAATGGTGTATTATGGAAAAAAGTATAAAAGAGGTTTGAAATATGAATGATAGTTATGCCTTTGAACCGAAGAAATCAGGTTTACACTGATTTTTTTACTATAATGGGTGGATTTGTTTCAGGGGAATCCGGAAATGTGACGACTGACCCTTCAAATGATGAAGGAGAATATGCCAAGTGAACTTGAATAAGGGTTTTTGGTAATGAAATGGAGTATTTATATTATATAATGATAGTGACAAAAGGAGGATGTTCAGATGGTATATAACTCGGCAGCAGAACTTTGTGAAGGGTTTGGTTATCCGCCCGTTCACGTTAAATTGACGATAGAGATCATCGATAAAAGATTGGGACCTGTAAAGGCAGAAGCGGAGATTGCCATCAAGCCTGTTAAGGCAAAGGGATATCTGGAAGTATTGGTGGAAGAATTGGAATCGGAGCATATCTTTGCCGATGAAAATGGCAGTATCTATGGCAGCTTCGGCATCGATCAAAGCATCCAGATATATGATGAAGTCCTGACTACCATTCCGTTCGAAGAGATAATGGGAAATGAAAATTGGAAAGAGACAGTTGAGGAATCCATCACGGCGGATAAACTAAAGGGACAACTGGGGAAATCCCTAAATGATTATCAATTCAGTGATTTGAGCGGGAAATATAAATTCAGGAAAAGATGTACGATAACAGAACTCCAATTCATAGATTAAACGAAAGGAGAAGGCGATATGCTTTCTCTTTTTTACATATGGCCATAATATTTTTCCTTATGATAATCAAATTCTTGCAGTGACACAATCTGTGAGAATTTTTAACCATACACAAGGGGCGCTCAGTAGGTTTTTAATGGTTTCAACTTGCATTTATTATATTGCTTTACATAGGTTAATATATTGTTAAGGGCTTTTATAAGAAATAGAAACGAATATTTTAAAAGATAAAAAGGAGAATATATGAAAATTGGTTTGGTACGGCATTTTAAGGTGGCACATGAATTTCCTACTGGGAAATCTGTGACGGCGGATGATATGAAGCAATGGTTTGTGGACTATGATGCAGCGGATATTATTTATGGAACGACTTTATTTGGCGTGGAGGAATGGCAGGAATGTTATTGCAGTGATATGTCGAGAGCCGTCAAGACAGCGGAACACATCTTTCCAGGCACGGTTCATCAGATGGAGGAGCTGCGGGAAATACCTTCTCCCCCTCTGAGAGGAAGGATTAAGCTGCCGTTCATCCTTTGGGCCATCTGGATTCGCTGCTGCTCGGTGATCAACAAGCAGACAAGGGCGGAAATTAAGTTTGCTGAGCAAAGAATCAATAAAGTATTGGATGAAGTCTTTGCAAAGGGGGAAAGGAATGTTCTGATCGTGAGTCATGCCGCCCTCATGGTATATATGAGGAAAGAGCTGATCCGACGGGGGTTCACCGGTCCAAAGTTCAAGATTGCCAGTAATGGAAAATTGTATGTATTTGAAAGCGGAAAAGGGAAATGAATATATGGTTCCCACCGGAAAAGGTAAGCCATTTTGCGAAGAAAGAGACATGCATTTTCCGAATAGTTATTCTTTTTTTATTGGTTGTGGTTTATTATTGTAATAGTGTAATTTTTACGAATTCAATATTGGGGAAAGAGGGGTGGACATTTTGCTGAAGGCAGTTTTTTTTGATTTAGATGATACATTACTATGGGATCAGAAAAGTGTAAAAGAGGCTTTTGTGGCCACATGCGAAGTTGCCAAGGAGAAATATGGTCTGAATGTCGACGAGTTTGAAGAAGCGGTGCGGAAGGAAGCGCGTGATCTTTATTCTTCTTACGATACATATGCATTCACTCAAATGATCGGAATCAACCCATTTGAGGGACTATGGGGGAATTTTCAGGATGATCATGATGAATTCCGGAAGATGGCCGGGATTGTACCGGCTTATCGGAAAGAAGCGTGGACGAGGGGCTTGAAGGCATTAGGGATCGATGACCCGGAATTTGGGCTTGAACTGGCAGAACGTTTCCCGGCCGAAAGACGCAAAAAGCCATTTATCTATGAAGAAACATTCCGTGTTCTGGATGAATTAAAAGGGAAGTACAAATTGCTATTGCTTACGAACGGATCTCCTGAGCTGCAAAATACCAAACTTGAAATAACGCCTGAACTGGTTCCTTATTTCGACCAAATCGTGATTTCAGGCGCATTTGGACGAGGTAAACCGGATGCCTCCATTTTTGAGCATGCTTTGGAAATCATGGAGCTAGATAAGGATGAAGTATTGATGGTCGGCGATAATTTAATGACCGATATCCTTGGAGCATCACGGGTAGGCATAAAGTCGGTTTGGATAAATCGCCATGATAAGGAACGGAATGAAGTGATTCCAACCTACGAAATCACGCATTTAGAGGAGCTTTTCCCTATCCTTGGGAGCCTGGGGAATTAATTGGCGGTCCTCCTCCAAATAACAAATTTTAGATGATTGCAGAGAAAATACTAGGTCTTTTAAATTATTTACAGAATGAAAAGGGTGAGATATAGTTACCCTGTAATCAATTAAATTATTCAGACTAGGGGTGTCCAATAAAAGTTGGGCTGAGAGAGAAGCGCTTAAGCTTCTTAACCCTCAGGACCTGATCTGGTTCATACCAGCGTGGGGAAGTTAGAATCTACTTAACGATGACCTTTCAACTGGTCATTTCTGTAGTCATACTAACGTTAGCCGGGTCTTAAATATGAGACCTGGCTTTTTCGTGCGAAATGGATTGGATTTTGTCCTTTTTAAATGAACTTAAAAAGGAGAAATGAAATCATGAAGAGTAATTCAGTAAATGACATGAACGTTTCAATTATGTCCAGTTTTGCCGGGAGTAAAAAAGTGTATGTTGAGGGATCTAGACCCGATATTAAAGTACCTATGCGTGAAATTGAGCTAAGTCCGACGACAGGGGCATTCGGCGAAGAGGAGAATCCGCCTTTACGTGTATATGATACAAGCGGCTTCTATACGGATTCAGAATATCCGATTGATATTCATAAAGGCCTTGCCCCGATTAGACGCAGCTGGGTTCTGGAACGGGAAGATGTTGAAGAGTATGAAGGGCGTGAAATAAGGCCGGAAGATAACGGATATAGAAAAGTGGAGTCACAATCCAATGCCGAAGTTTTTCCGGGATTGAAAAGAAAACCATTGCGTGCGGTGAAAGGGAAAAACGTAACCCAGCTCCATTATGCCCGCAAAGGGATCATTACTCCAGAAATGGAGTTCATTTCGATCAGGGAAAATGTAGCCCCTGAGTTTGTAAGGGAAGAGGTAGCTAGCGGGCGGGCAATCATTCCGGCAAATATTAACCATCCTGAAAGTGAGCCCATGATCATCGGACGTAATTTTCACGTGAAAATAAATGCAAATATTGGAAATTCAGCTGTCAGTTCATCGATCGAAGCTGAAGTGGAGAAAATGACTTGGGCTACACGATGGGGTGCAGACAACATAATGGATCTTTCCACAGGAAAGAATATTCACACGACGCGGGAATGGATTATCAGGAATTCACCTGTGCCGGTTGGGACGGTTCCGATATATCAAGCATTGGAAAAAGTGAATGGGGTCGCGGAAGATCTAAATTGGGAAGTATTCCGGGATACTTTAATCGAGCAGGCTGAGCAAGGTGTCGATTACTTCACCATACACGCTGGTGTGCTTTTGCGATACATCCCAATGACAGCAAAGCGAGTTACGGGTATTGTTTCCCGGGGAGGCTCCATCATGGCACAATGGTGCTTGGCCCACCACCAAGAAAGCTTTCTCTATACACACTTTGAAGAGATTTGTGAAATCATGAAGACGTATGATGTTTCTTTCTCATTAGGTGACGGTCTCCGTCCGGGATCCATTGCAGATGCAAACGATGAGGCACAATTTGCGGAATTGGAAACACTTGGGGAATTGACGAAGATTGCTTGGAAGCACGATGTTCAAGTCATGGTGGAGGGACCCGGTCACGTACCGATGCATTTGATTAAAGAAAATATGGATAAACAGCTGGAAGTCTGTCAAGAAGCACCATTCTATACCCTGGGACCATTGACGACGGACATAGCTCCTGGATACGACCATATCACTTCTGCGATTGGTGCTGCCATGATTGGATGGTTTGGAACGGCCATGCTTTGCTATGTGACACCGAAAGAGCATTTGGGACTTCCGAATAAAGAGGATGTTCGGGTAGGGGTCATTACTTATAAAATTGCAGCACACGCAGCTGATCTTGCAAAAGGCCATCCGCAGGCAAGAAAACGGGATGATGCCCTTTCGAAGGCTAGATTCGAATTTCGTTGGAGAGATCAGTTCAATCTTTCCCTTGATCCTGAAAGGGCGGTTGAATATCACGATGAAACTCTTCCGGCAGAAGGTGCCAAAACAGCCCATTTCTGTTCAATGTGCGGACCGAAATTCTGCAGTATGAGAATCTCTCAGGACATCCGTGATTTGGCGAAGGAAAAGGGTCTGGGCTTTGAGTCGGTAATCGATGAAGGGCTTAAAGAAAAAGCGAATGAATTTAGGAAAACGGATGGAAAAATCTATCAATGATTCCGACGAGAGGGAGAATTCGATGAATCGGGTAATCCAGATAAAAGTTGAAATGAAACAGTTGGAAACTCAATTGGAGCAGCTGAAAAGGGAGCTGAATATTTTTCGGGAGAATTGCAACCATGAATTTGTGAAAAATGATTATAGTCAACAATGTACAAAGTGCTACTTGATCGAAAGTCTTCAATGGTAATGATTCCTTAATCGTCCTTATGGAATGAATCCCTTAATCATGTTGATTCGATTACAAAACATGATTAAGGGGATCATTAAGGATCATTACTATTTACATACTTGTTTTATTGATATGAAGAGGAGGAGGGACAAGCCATCCTTTTTCCTTATTAATTTAAGGAAGTCAGCACCCAATGCAGCTTTGTTGGTATGGAATTGCGCAAACATCTGTGCAATATCTTCGCGGATGCATTGACCCATCAGTTGGCTGCAAGCAACTAATCCTGCATTAATATCGATTGATACTGAAGCGGAGATTTCAGGATCTTGAAGACGTGCCCCGACGGGAATATCCTCCAAATTAGCTTTAGGCCTTTCAGGTGGTGAGGGAGGCAGTCTAACGTTATTTTCTTTTAATAATGATTCAAGTTGGTCATGTTCCTGTTTTCCTTGATCGATCACTTCAACAAGTAATTTATGCAGGTCCTTGTCGCCAGTATGATTAAGCATGGTTTGATGACAGGCAATCAACCCTTTTGTAGTTGTTTAGAAATGCCCATGTTCCAAATACCTCTCCGTAATGCATAGGCTCATCTTTCGGATTTCCGCTTAAAATCCCCATAACCATCCTCCTTGAAATTCATTAACGCATTTAAGTTACCCTGAATTCATCCAAGCATGCTTCGTTGATGTTTGGGAAATGTTAGAGGGCTTTTAATGCTTACCCTTTTATTCCTTGCAGCCATTCTTGATAACATTCATCACACAGCATTTCATTTCTATCCGTGTCAGTAATTTGAAATGTTACTATATGGATTTTTTTTCTTCCATGACATCACTACAATAGAAGCATTGATGTGTCATTAGAAATCTTCCCATGTATATAAAGTGTTTATAGTTTAAAGCGCCACGGTTTTTTTATGCAGAAAAATGATGCAGCAGTTTATTGGTCTTCTTGGAAGAGTTTATATTGAATAATCCGGTTGGGGTTTAACATACTAAACGTGTTCGCTTGATTGATAAAATGAGGAGGGAAATACAATGCAAAACCAATATCAACAAGGTCAAGTACACCAGAATATGCAAACGGGTGCCATCCCCCCACAATTGAATCACGGTGGTCACGAAGTATTCGATGTACATGAAGTGCTGTCGGGAGCGATCGGTACTTTAAACACGTATACTCTTTTGCGTCAGCATGTCCAAGATCAGGAATTACTCGACATTCTTGATCGTCAATATCAGTTCATTCAAGATGAATATAATATTTCATTGGAGTGCTTCCAATCGGGCCAGGATCCTTCTAAACGGACTGAGAGCTACAAAATGAATCAAGGTAACGATTTTATATATGGATTGACACCAACTCAGCCAAAGAAACCTTTGCAATCCGTATCGGAAATTACGGATGAATGCATTTCAGGCTTGATGCTTGGAGCTGTTAAGTCTGCTGCATCCATGAAGGCGATGGCAGCGCTTGAAATAACGAATCCAGTGGTTCGCCGCGTATTTGCAGATTCCGTTCCGAACTGCATTGAAATGGCCTATGAGATTTCGATATATCAAAACAAACATCATTATTACCAAGTTCCGCAGCTTGCACAGCAGGATATGCAACAAATGATGAATTCGTATGCCCCCGCACAAGGAAATAACAACAACATGAGTCATTAAAAGCATTTTTTAACAGCAGAAAGAAGGGATAGGACTATTTGTCCTATCCTTCTTTCTTATTGTTTCATCTGATTTATATCTTGGATGCATTCCTGGACGAGGGTTACAGCCTGACTCATGGTGGCTCCTCCGCCAAATGCTGCGGTCACACCAATGGCTTCAAGAATTTCCTGCTCGGAACAGCCTTGATCAAGACATCCTTTTGTATGATAGATAATACAGTATTCATCTTGTGAATATAAGCTTATTCCTAGTGCGATAAGCTGTTTTTCTTTCTTGGACAATTGACCTTCTTTAAAGCACTCTTCCGTAAACGAATTGAATTTCTCAGCAAGATCTGGCATTTTATGCGTAAAGGCACCGATTCCAGCTTTATAATCACGAAGAGCATTTTCAGTAGAATTGTTAGTTTCAAATTCCATTTTTCATTCAGCTCCATCCTAAATTTTTTTCATCAAAAATTAGTATGAGCTAAATGTTGGACGATTAAACAGAAACATAGGAGTTTAACTAAGTAATAAGTAACCTTCCTCCCTACAAGGCAAGTGACCCCTTGGACCGGGTGGCTTTGAACCATTGATAGCAAAGGATGCATATAAGTGCGACGTCAATGGCATCGCCGGCATAGTACATGAACATTCCGCCATTTTCCGCTTGTTCCTTTGTGACTCCGCTTGGAGGATGGACAAAAATATACTTAGAAAGGATATCATGGCCGGCCAGTGAAATTGTAAATACGATAGCTCGAAACATGAAGCTGAACCTGTGGGGGGCAGGGTCCATATAAATCATAGACGCAGTGAATAGATAGCCYGCTATGAACACGTGAAAATGCACTAATGCATGCAGAAGGGCATTCTGATGCATCAACCCGTACAGACCAGTCGTATAAAGGATCCAAAGCCCTCCAATATTAAGCGCAGAGGCAGTGATTGGATTGCTTAAAAATCGCAGCGGCCAACTTTTCAACACCTTTGAAAGGCGTCTTGCTGATTGTACATCAAGTGATCGCAGTGCAAGCGTAATGGGTGCGGAAAGCACAAGCAGTATGGGTGCAATCATTCCAAGCAGTAAATGACCAACCATATGCGCCGTGAAGTCCATATGCGCGCGATTGGCTATTGGGCCTATGATTGCAGAGGCTGCACAGAGAGTGCCAAGAATCCAAAAGAAGGTACGGTATAATGGCCATTTTTTATAGCGGCGGTTCGAAATTATGCACGCTGCGATATAAATCACTAAACCTAGCATGAGTAGCATCAATAAAATCGGTTCAAAACCAGTTCCGTTATCATGAATATGTCCGTTACTGTGCATTGCTGGCGTCTTCTTTCATTTTAAGTAAGCTGCGTCTTGTTTGAATGACGAGGGTAATTCCGATCAAGATCATGATTGTGGCGGCAATGTTCCAAGTCAAGTCGTATGGGAAAATATCGACATTGTAACGGATTTGATGGAGGCGCATGAGCTTGTGCTGGATGATTCCGTCATATAACTGGAAAGAACCTGCCCCGAGCAAAACTCCCCCTATCCACCTTTTCAGCCATAATCCCTTTCGACGGCGAAGGTCAGCGAACATGAATAACGACCCGACCGTTGCGAACCAGCTTAGGGCATGAAATAAACCATCCGAGATAAGCCCGATACTGGTTGTGGATTTGTCATAGAAATGATGCCAATGTAATAGTTGATGAAAGATGGCTTCATCGATGAATGCAACCAATCCGATCCCGAATAGAAAACCGGACCATAGGTTACGAGCGGAATAAGTATAACGTAATTCTGAAATGGATTGATCTCTTTGATTTCGGGGCTTGAAATCCATTTTTCATCCTCCTTTTTCCTATATATGGTTCTTTCTACTTTACCCTGTATTTTAAAGTAATAGACAGGTAAATGGACCTTTTATATATCTTATTTATTGAGCGATTCATAGCACAAAGAAAATCCTTGGCTTATTAGTTCAGTCATCAATGTTAATGGTATGTAAATTTCTTCTAATTATTGTTCATTATAACTGAATTATGGTTTTAAGCATGTACAGGCGGGTAATAAAAAACCGTACATCATATAAAAAAGGAGGAGTTAATATGTTTCGCCATCAAAAAGAATTGCAATTTGAAGTTAAGGTAGATCGACCAGATCCGATGCTTGCCCGTCAAATTCAGGAAGTGTTAGGTGGACAGTTTGGGGAAATGACTGTCATGATGCAATACCTTTTTCAGGGATTTAACTGCCGTGGAGAAGAAAAATACAAAGATATGCTGATGGATATCGGTACAGAGGAAATTGGACATGTAGAGATGCTTTGTTCACTCATTAGTCAATTGCTTGATGGCGCTTCTCCGGAAGATCAAGCAGAAGCCGCAAAAGATCCTGCTACAGCAGCGATCATGGGTGGTATCAATCCCCAGCATTTGCTCGTAAGCGGTCTTGGCGGACTGCCAACCAACTCGAATGGGGTGCCTTGGAACGGATCTTATATCGTAGCCAGCGGAAATTTATTAGCAGACATGCGATCCAATCTGCATGCTGAAAGCCAAGGACGCCTTCAAGTGGCCCGTTTATATCATATGACAAAAGATGAAGGGGTACGTGCTACCTTCCGTAAAATGTTAGCCCGTGATCGTTACCACCAATATCAATGGATGGCGGCCATTGCAGAACTTGAAGAAAAAAATGGCGTGGTTGTTCCCGCATCATTCCCACCGGAAGCGGAAATGGAATCTCAACCGGAAGCGTACGAATTCTGGAACTTATCGGAAGGTAATGAATCGGCAGATGGCCTATGGGCAACAGGAAGCGCCCCAGATGGTACGGGAGATTTTGTTTATGTAGCTGAACCAGTCGCAAAAGGACAGATTCCTAACCCTAAGGTTCCGGCAGCACAATTGCATCATGACCTGGATAGAAGTCAATCGCTTAATAAAAGATAATATAAACTTTTCAAAAAAAGCTCGATGGCCCCGAAAGGGACATCGACTTTTTTTATTCTGCCTTGTTTGCCAAAACCTAATTATTTGCTTGTGGATATTTTTTGGAGTAGGATAGTTTCCATCTTCAAGACAAACCATTTTAAAAGGATGGTCACTAATTTAATGGTAAGGAGTGGGGCAAATGAAAGCAGTAGTGGTTAAAGAACCGGGTGGTGCAGAACAATTACTATTTAAAGATYTTTCAAAGCCAGTGCCCGGTAAAGGGGAAATATTAATAAAGGTTAAAGCGTCTGCGATAAATAGAACGGATATTGTTTCCCGGGAAGGGAAATCCGGTTATATGGCCAATCCAATATTGGGGATTGAAGTTTCCGGGGAAGTGGTGGAAACAGGGGAAGGAGCAAATATACAATCGGGGACGAGAGTGATGGGCCTTGTAAACGGCGGCGGTTATGCTCAATATGCCTTGATGCCGGCTGATCGTGCAATGAAGATACCGGATAACCTGTCATTTGAAGAAGCGGCAGCGATTCCTGAAGTATTCTTGACTGCGTACCAAACCTTGTTTTGGTTAGGTGAATTGACGGATCAAGAAACGGTATTGATTCATGCTGGCGGAAGCGGTGTAGGCACAGCAGCAATCCAACTGGCAAAAAAACTGACAAAAGCGAAAATCATCACTACAGCCGGCTCAAAGGAAAAATTGGATTTCTGTCACTCACTAGGAGCGGATATCTGTATCAACTATAAAGAACAATCTTTTGATGAGGAAGTACTGAAAGCTACAAATAATAAAGGAGTGGATGTTATCCTGGATTTCATCGGTGCTTCATACTGGGAGAAAAACCTTAAAAGCATTAAAACTGATGGACGATGGGTACTGATAGGCATTCTAGGCGGAACTGTAGTCGAGAAGGTGAACCTGATGGAACTTCTCTTAAAAAGAGTTCAATTAAAAGGCACTCTACTAACTCCTCGGAGTGATGAATATAAAAAAGAGTTAACGGAAGAATTCGTTAAAAAGGCAATGCTGTTGTTCCGCAAAAATGAAATCAAGGCAATCGTGGACCATGTCTTCCCTTTTGAAGAGGTACAAAGGGCGCATGAACATATGGAAGCCAATAAGAATGTAGGTAAAATCATCTTACAGGTAAATGAATGATTAAAGAAAAACTGCCTCGGTGCATGAATGGGGGAGGTTGCCCAGGATTAAGACATGATTGGGCGACGTCTTTTCAGGTGATAAGCAAAAGGTGGAGCTGATGGCAGATTGATTGAAGGATGAAATATGGACAAAGTATAATGAATATATACAAAGTCAAGATACGCTTCGCCGGTATCTGTCTAAGGGGGGAATCTTAATGAATGAACTGAATGCATTATTCAGGAAAAGAATAGGGCTCCAGGAAGATGTGAAACTGACATTTGAGAAATTAGACGAAATTCTCGATAAGACAGCGAAAACCATTCCTTTTGAAAACTTATCAATCATGGCATCCCATCTGAGTGATATCAATAAAGCGAATATCATGAACAAAGTCCTCCTGAGGAATGAGGGGGGATTATGCTATGAATTGAATTCAGCCCTTTATTTTTTCCTGTTGGAAAATGACTTTGATGTATCTTTGGTTCGTGGTGTCATCTATAAYCAGGGGTGGATGACCATAGGAAGGACACATGTCACCATTCTATTGAAC
>NZ_JBFUIQ010000033.1:0-42533 GCF_056401795.1 Peribacillus sp. P4_D6 | reverse complement strand
GGATAGCACCTCCTGTACAGATCCCGAGAGCTTCCCGAACATACGCGCAAAAAATGAGGGCTTATCCGGTTTTAACTCATCCGGGCTAAGTTCGTTTAACTTTTTCATTAAATCATTGATAATGCTCCCCACTTCACCCACATCTTTTTTCTGGACATGCTCAAGCATGGAATTAGAAAAGGTCAGGAGCTTTGATTGGGCGGGTGTACCATAGGATATCATTGCCTGATGATTCGTTGGGTCGATTTGTTCGGCAAGCTGATAAGCTTTGGCCCTGTTCTCTTCAGGAATGACATCAATCAGTTTAACCGGTTTCGCTTCCTGGGAAGATACTTTCTCAAGCTCCTGCACCCCATCAAATGGATTGGCTAAAAGGTCATCGATCAAACTGGCGTTATTCGTTTTATTCAACAGGTTTGGATCATTGTTATTCATTTTAACCTCCTGCTTTCATCAATTACTTGTGACTCTTTTCTAGTTTTAATGGATTGCTTAGCAACATCCAATTCGAAGTTAAGGTCATCGATATCATCGGCAATCACTTTATATAAATCCTTTTCTATCGTATTAGTAAGTTCCTTTAAAGTTTTACGAGTCTCCGTTAAGGAAAGTTCAAGTTCCCTATTCTTTTTTGGCTGCTGTGCTAGAAAAACATATTTCTCCGCAAGCTCCATGGCAGAATCCAGATGCGAGTAATAAAACTTTTCCGCTTGATAAAACCGCTTCGGTTTTTTTTTTGTCAGACTGTATATTTTCCTGATCATTTTAATCATCTCTTTCCTCTGTTTAAAAGAAGAGATATGCCTGACCGAGATTAGTGCTTTTTGCACCCTCCATATCTTCGGTTTTGCTTCAATTAAATTTTTCTTTATATATTGATATTCTTTTCTCGTCAATTCATGTTTTTTGAGGTATCTTGATGAAAAATATACGGAACTCAGCCAGTATGCAAGTACCCCTCCTGCTAAAGATATGACAACGGACAGGGCAAACGGTTGATTCAATACGAAATAGCTAATCATCCAAACCGGCAAAACCATTGGAAATGCAATCAATATTGGAACAAAATCAGCAACAAATCGATTCATTATCATTACACTCCTGACTTACACTCTTTTCTTTATATACGGATTATCCTAGGAATTGGTTTCAAGATGAAAAAAAGAATTTCTCCTACCCTAAACGATATAGGAACCGGATCGTTTCTGCAAATTTATTGAAATTTTTTCTGTGAATTCCCTCTTCTTCCCATTCATATGGGCTAACGCCTAGTCACTTCACCGGAACTGACATAAGTTATAGGGTATCCATCCTGATTTTAAAAAGGAGAGTTGACCATGAATTCATACGGATTTTATCCTTATCCACAACAAAACGGAAATCATCAGTACTTTGAATCAAATTTTAACCCATACTTCCAACAGCCTGAACGATTTGATTATATGCCACAGCAAGATTGGAACTTTCAGCAGGTACAAGAAAATCCATATAGCCAGGTGCCAGACCAATTCGATATTGAAAGGCAGCCTCAACAACTTGAAAGAAGAATCCGGGAACTTGAGCGTCAAAACGAGCGTCAAACGAGGGAACTCAATCGGCAGAACCAAGAAATCACGCGGATAAATCGTGAAGTGAACCGCATTAACCAGGAAATCACCAGGCTAAGTCAAGCGGACCAGCGACATACGAATAGGTTAAACAGACTGAATCAAAGACTTCGGGCCGTGGAAAGAAACCTTAACATCCCCTTCACCGCAACAGATGATGGTTTTTAATGAAGGAAATAGCAGGAGCTCATTGTGAGCTCCCGCTTTTTGCTTTGAGATTTAATCAAACGATTGATTAATCTTTAAAGGTTCACCAAACCCTTGTCCAGGGTTACAAAGCTTTACGATTTTCACTATTTGTCATATACACAATTGTTTTCGCCGCCTTAAATATGAATCCTGCTACTTGCTTTAAAAAAGTAGTTACACAATACTGATCTGCAGAATAAAAAATAGGAATCTGCCATATTCCCGCGGAATTCATCAAGTTATTTATAAGAAAATGGCTGTTTTCACATACTTTGTTGCTATTTACCAAGTAGTGMGGTGTGGTTGATTTCCCCTCCAGATGCTCGCTTTCCGCGGGGCGGGCGGTGAGCCTCCTCGGCGTAAACGCCTGTGGGGTCTCACCTGTCCCGCTGCTCCCGCAGGAGTCTCGCACTTCCGCTCCAATCAACCTTAAATCGTTTCGTTTTAAAAACAACAATCTTTACGAAAAGAGCCAAGAAAATAAAAGAGCGGGAGTCATATTTACACTCCTGCTCTTTCTAATTTACAACATGATCCGTTTCAACTTGTCGTTTCTAGATTCCTGTTCCTCCTGGGTAGACAAGTCATACTTCTTCAATAGATGAAAAAGTTCATTCAATGTTTCCTGCGAATTCCCTTTTTCAAGATATCGATCTAATGTTTGACTCAATTGTGTTGGTAAAAATGCCTTTTGGCTCTCAAATTTTAGCCTGACATCTTGCTGCGAATGATTAAGATTGCATACACCCATTTAAAAATTCACCTCTTACTTGATTTTACCATTGTATTATAGATATTACCTTGTCAATTCTTCATCCTGCTTATAGTAATCCTCCACCTTGATGAATTCCGGCGAGGTATGTGTGGCCATGATGCCATGATAACTGATATCCAACCCAAGTTCTTCTTCTTCTTCATTCGATCTTATCGGCAGCCAAACATTTATAACTTTAAAAACAAGCCAAGTCACTGAAAAGCCCCAGATGCATAACACCACTAATCCTAATATTTGAACTCCGAGCAAATGCCATCCCCCGCCGGCAAACAATCCGTTTTCAGTGGAGAAAAGCCCTACCGCTAGCGTCCCCCACATTCCTGATGCCGCATGAACAGGAAAGGCACCGACCGGATCATCGATTTTCCGGGCTTCCAACCAATTTGTCGCAGCTAACATCAACATTCCAGAAACTGCACCAATCAGCAACGCCGCCAGATCACTAACGAATGCACATCCAGCTGTAATCCCGACAAGACCAGCAAGTGAGCCATTGATGACGGAAGGTGCATCCGAGCGTCCATATCTAAACAGTGTATAAAGCAGGGTAACCGCTCCCCCTGATGCAGCTGAGAGCATCGTGACAATGGCAATATGTCCAATGCGGACATCTGTAGCTTGCAAGGTGCTTCCTGCATTAAATCCAAACCAGCCAAACCATAAAAGGAATGCCCCGACAGATGCCAAGGGGAGATTACTCGGCAGCGAAATGGAGCTGGTCCTCCTTGAAGTGAATTTACCTGCTCTCGGCCCGATAACAATGGCAGCCGCAAGTGCTGAAAAACCGCCTAGTGCATGAATGACAGCAGACCCTGCGAAGTCCTGCATGCCCATCCTACTTAACCATCCGCCACCCCATACCCAGTGACCGGCAATCGGATAAATGAATGCTGTCATCATTACGACAAAAATAAGATACGCCCGAAAATTGATCCTTTCCGCAACTGCACCCGAAACGATGGAAATGACGGCGATGACGAATGCCCCTTGAAATAACCAATAGGCATCCATGGAAATCGTAAGGTCGATGTGAGACAAATCACCTTTCAGCAGAAAGCCACTTGCCCCGATGATTCCAAATACATCCTTTCCATACATTAAGCCAAAACCAACGACGAAATAGCAAAGCGTTCCGATCGTAATATCGGCAAAAACCTTCATGATGATGTTCACATTATTTTTCGTACGGACGAACCCTGCCTCCAATAAGGCAAACCCGCCCTCCATCAATAATATCATGGCTGCTGTAAGAACCACCCAAATCGTATCCAAGCCAGCGTTTAACGTTTCTAGAGTCATCTCGGCGTTCCCTCCGCTTTCTGCCAGGCCATTATTTCTTTAATGATGTCTGATGGTAAATTCATTTCCCTTTTTTCCGGTTCAGCCTCAAGTAAACCGATCACCTCATTTAATAAAGCGACCCGCTGTTTTATTTTCTCGATTTGTTTATATCTATCTTTCACATTAACCAAATGTTCAACCGCCTGGTGATGACTTGGGGCACGCCCTGTAAAAAAACGTTTAAATGGTGACAGGGATTGATACCAAGCTTCCTCAGCTCGTCGTTTTTGCTCATATCTATGAATTTTACCTTTGATCGATTCAATTTCCGACTCCTGTTTGCTTTTGTGGAATAGCAGTCCTTTTATCACTTCTTCAGATGAAATTTCAATAACAACCCTACTATATAAATCGTCCATAATATAAATGTCATATCACCTCACGTAACAACGTTATGTTTTCTACAATTATATTTAAAATTCTGAATTCGGTCAATGATTAAACAATAAAAACGAGTCGCACAACGAAAAAGGAGGATTAAAACAATGAATTCTGCCTGTTTCCATTCCATTAATCAAACGTTTGATTAATGGAAGAAGCTAAGTGATTTCAATCATGGATATATTTAGAAGGTATGGATAATCATTTTTTCCTCACTCTAATAAGGCAGTTAAAAACTAGGGGGGTTCATATATGACAGTTATAAACGATGTCAAAACAACTATAGCAGGGTTAAAAAGCGCTCAAGCGAGCTTTGAAACTTTCGCCCTTTCAACAGATAATGAGCAAGCCAAACAATTGTACCAACAAGCTGCCCAACAAACACAAACGATTGTCGACAGCATCACTCCTCGCATAGAAGAGATTCAAAACGAGGAACCTCAATATAAACAATGATCATCCATATAAAAAAGGTTGGTTAAAGCAACCAGCCTTTTTTATATCTTTCCATAACCAAGAATAAAATTTTCATCCTTTTTCTATATCAAAAAATAATGTAGAACAAAATCTTTAAGCCAATCACAAACTACCAAAGGGTTACATACTTGACTTGAACTGCGGACAATCATGCTAATGAATCAGTACGGGTCGCGGATGAAAAAGCTGTATTTATGATCGACTGCCACTTAAAAATCATCGTAGAAGATCGTTTTGAGAATTACGATTGTCCTGGACTTCAGAAAGACTTTTAACGCCGAATGATGTGATACAAGGATGTTAAATGATAAAAAGTAAAAGCTGACTGCTTTATCCGGATTTTGTTTGACCGAATTGGCCGCTTTGTTACTTTCAGGCTGCGGTGATACTGCAGCCATTGAACTCCGGGCCAAAGGTTTCATGGCTGTACTATATTCAAATTGGCTGAAGGATTTTTATGTTATTCCTTTGTTTAATCTTACTTACAATACTCATACAATGGGGTGGTTTAATAATGCTTAAGGGGCATCGCACATGGGTGTTTGATCAAAAGCCTGTCATCGTCTCCACTGGAACCGTTGGCGGTCCATTTGAAGCAGACGGTTTGCTTGCGGATGATTTCGATCTTCTCCATTCCGATTTATGGATCAATCAAGATACCTATGAAAAAGCACATAAAGTCTTATTGGAGGAAGCGAGTACAAAAGCAATCGAGAAGGCGGGTCTTCAAAAGGAACAGATACAATTTTTCCTAGGAGGCGACCTAATCAATCAAATAACCCCTACCAGTTTTGCCTGTCGAACACTAGGAACACCTTATCTCGGCTTATTTGGCGCCTGCTCCACCTCCATGGAGGGACTGGCTCTTGGGGCATACCTTGTCAACACCAAAGGGGCAGAGTACTTATTGACAGGGGCATCAAGCCATAACGCTGCAGTGGAAAAGCAATTTCGCTATCCAACTGAATACGGAGGGCAAAAACCTCCGACAGCCCAATGGACCGTTACGGGGGCAGGAGTGGCTTTATTAAGCAGTGCCGGGGAAGGCCCAAGGGTCACTTCAGCTACGATAGGCCGTGTCATCGACATGGGATTGACCGATCCTTTCAATATGGGAGGTGCCATGGCTCCAGCCGCTGTAGATACGATTGAAGCACATCTCAGAGAAAGAAACCTCGACCCATCCTATTATGATTTGATAGTGACTGGGGATTTAGGAAAGATTGGACATGAAGTTTCTTTGGCAATATTTAAAAAACATGGCACGCCGATTAAAGAAGAGCAATATAAAGATTGCGGTTTAATGATATACAGGGATGGTCAACCGGTCCTGGCCGGGGCAAGTGGCCCTGGATGTTCCGCAACCGTCGTTTATGGTCATTTATTAAATCGCATGAAAAAAGGGGAAATTAAACGATTGCTCGTCGTGGCTACCGGTGCCTTGCTATCTCCCCTATCCTTTCAACAAAGTGAGACGATTCCATGCATCGCCCATGCCGTATCGATTGAATATGACGGAGAAGCACAAAACTAAGGGTTGATGTTTGAACAGACACCTGTAGCGTTAGCGGATGTGAAAAAGAATCGATTGATCGGTTGTTGCCGCTGGCATGCTGGAAGCAACCAGTGCCTGGATAACAGCTGCTCATGGTTCCGAGTCATTATTATAGACCTAAAAAGATAAGGAGGTTGCTGCATGACGATAGCTTCCAATGTCAAACAATGTGTCTCCAGCCTAAAAGGAATTGAAGCAGGCTTATCCAGCTTAGCACTCAGGACTCAAGATGATGAATCTAAACGGATTTTGCATGAAACGATGCTGGTGGTTAATGAAGTTAGGAAGGATGTACAGAAGCGCGTGGGCGAGTTAGAACGGGAAGAACCACAATATAAAGGTTTTTAATGATCAAGCAGGAGGTGTTTGGTAATGCCGGGTTGGTTAGAAATTGTTTTGCGTTCATTTTTCTTTTTAATTGTTCTTTTTTTAATCACTAAAGTGTTAGGAAAAAAACAATTGTCCCAGCTCTCCTTTTTTGAATATGTAACGGGCATAACCATCGGTAATGTTGGGGCAGAATTAGCTACAAAAGTGGAGGGCAATATTATACATGGCGTCCTGTCCATTCTTGTTTTTGCCATAGCACCTTTCATTGCAGGATTAATATCCTTAAAAAGTAAAACATTCCGTGATCTTGTGGAAGGAAAAGCATCGGTTTTCATCAAAGATGGGAAAGTCATGGAAGATAATTTAAAAAAAGAGAAATATACCATCGATGAATTGCTGGGATTGCTCCGAAAAAAGGATGTCTTTGATATTTCTGAAGTTGAGTTTGCCTTATTGGAAGCCAATGGGGATTTTTCCGTAATGTTAAAGAAGCAAAATCAACCTGTAACACCTAAGGACCTTAACATGCCAGTGGCTGCAGTAAAGGAGCCGCAAACCATCATCATGGATGGCCGTATACTTGATGAACCACTTTCCACGATTGGTCTGAACCGAAATTGGCTTCTTACTGAACTGGAAAAGGTGGGGGTAATCCTCGATAATGTATTTCTTGGTCAGGCCAATTCTAATGGAGAATTAACTGTGGACCTTTTTGATGATAAACTTAAAGTTCCTTCTCCTCAAGAAAAACCTCTTTTGCTCGCGACCTTGAAGAAATGCCAAGCTGACTTGGAGTTATTTGCACTTGGAACTGAATCAAAAGAAGCTAAAGAGATGTTTAGCAAAGATAGCGAGAAGCTGCAAAAGGCGATAGATAACGTAATCCATATCTTAAGGAACTGATTATATATTCATTCCCTCACTTTCATAAGCGATGTGACCAGTCCAATGATCACGATCGTCACACATGAAAAAAGAAAAATTTCGATACCTAAGGTGAATGCTGCAGCTGAAATGATTAATGTATCTATGACGATAATCGCCAAAGCAATATCCATGGAAGTGGATTTTGAGATGATTTTGGCTAGCATATCCGTCCCCCCGCTGCTTGTCTCATATCGAAGCATGAGTCCTATGCCCATCCCTATGATGACACCGCCAATCAAGGAGCTTGCCAGTATTGAAATGGAAAAAAACTTTTTCAATGGATTAAGCCAATCCATAAAAAGGGATGTCAAAAGCAATCCGTGAACGCTGCTATAGAAAAAAGGGCGTTCATAATACCAGGCATATAAAAATATAGGAATGCTAAGGACCAACATGGATAGTCCCGTTTGAAAACTAAAGAAATAATGAAGGATGAGTGCAATCCCAATTACGCCGCCATCTATTAAATGATGAGGAACCAAAAATCCATTTATTCCAATGCCCACCAAAAAGCTACCAACAATGACAGCCACCGCTTTTTGAAAATTAATAAAATCACCTTGCCTCCCAATCCATATATTTCTTAATATATGTCCAAGTCAGAGCGTCAAGAATAATCATTCAAAAAAAAATCCCCCTCCCTTTTCTTCAATTTAACTACGTGAAAAAGGTCCCGGTCATTTAGACCGGGACCAACAGTTTGTTGACAAAGGGGTTCGTAAACCTATCTTTCTTCAAATATTCTCCCGAAACAACCTGACCCAAAGCAGCCCTGCAACTCCTTTAGGCATGGTCTCCTTTCTAACTGTTGTAACTAAGTTATTTGGAGAGACTCCTGCGGGAAAAGCGCGCCTAGTGAAACCCCTCCCTCAGGCGCATGCCGAGGGACGACCGCCCGCAGAGAGCGAGTGTGTGGATCGGAAGTCAATATTGTACAAACATAAAAAATGCGGGCCCAGTCAATTAGACCGGGCCCGCATTCAATCATTTCAACTCTAATAACACTACATTTTCAACATGTGTCGTCATCGGGAACATATCGACAGGCTGGATATCAACTGCTTTATATCCGCCTTCTTCCAAGATATGAAGATCACGCGCTAGAGTGCCTGGGTTGCATGATACGTATACGACTTTATTAGGCTTCATCTCGATGATCGTATTCAGAAGGGATTCTTCACAACCTTTGCGTGGCGGATCCACCACGATGACATCAGCAGTATTGCCCTTTTGATACCATTCAGCAATAACGTTACCTGCATCGCCGACCATGAATTCTGCATTTGAGATTTCATTCAATTCAGCGTTGCGCCGTGCGTCTTCGATCGCTTCTTCGACCACTTCCACACCGATTACTTTTTTCGCTTTTTTAGATAAAAATAAAGAGATGGTCCCAATGCCGCAATAGGCATCTATCACCGTTTCTTCACCAGTCAGCCCTGCATAGTCAAGAGCTTTATCATAAAGGACTTTCGTTTGATCTGGATTGATTTGGTAGAAGGATTTTGCAGATATCGCAAATTTCACATCACCGATCATATCATGGATCACTTCGTCGCCCCATAGCACAGTCATTTTATCGCCTAAGATAACATTCGTTTTCTTGGAATTCACGTTTTGAACGATGGATTTAACTTGTGGAAGACGTTCAACGATTTCCTTAACGATAGTTTCGATGAAAGGGATACTTTTCGTTCTAGTAACAAGAACAATCATTAATTCCCCTGTTTGCTTGCCATAACGGGCCATGATGTGCCGCAATACACCTTTATGTGCCTCTTCATTGTAAGCGGGGATACCAAGTTTACTGAAAATCTCTTTAACGACTTGAACGGCTTCATTAATCACTTCATTTTGGATAATGCTTTCTTTCGTTTCAACGATTTCATGTGTCCGCGGTTTGAAGAACCCTGCTATTAGCTTGCCATCCTTTTCACCGACAGGCACTTGCGCTTTATTGCGATAATGGGTTGGATTCTCCATCCCTATGATCGGATGAACCTTCACATCCTCAAGTTTCCCAATGCGTGTCATCACTTCACGTACTTGCTTTTCCTTGAATTCCAACTGTCCTTCATAGCTCATATGCTGCAGCTGACAACCACCGTACTTATGGTAGTCTTCAGTCGTGACCTCAACCCGGTATGGACTGTTTTCGGTAATCTCCATCAAGCGTCCGAAGCCATAACCCTTATTAGCCTTCATCACTTTGATTTTTGCTTTTTCACCTGGAAGGGCGCCCTGAACAAAGATCGGGTAGCCATCGACTTTAGCGACGCCAGCTCCTTCATGTGTTAAATCTTCAAATAAAACCTCTACTATATCATTTTTAGCAACTGGTGCTGTTTTTTTCATATCATCTTCTCTTTTCTTTTTTATGCTAGCCTGTATTTTACCACAATAGGGGCCTTGCCACAAAACCACTCACCAATTTACCCTGGTTTTCATAAAAATATAGTGGAAGGAATTACGGATTTTTCATAGTTCCATGAATAAAAGTTCAATAAAAAAAGAAAAATAAGGAAAAACAAAAGAGGTGAGGAAATGGGTTTATTTAACTCTATATCGGCCTGGAATGCTACAAGGATAGAAAAACATCGAGCGAGTATGGAGGAAAAAGGCCTCTGTCCGGATTGTTACGGACGTGGATACAGCTCCTTCGTACCTACGGAATATCATTTTTCCGATATACACGACTGTCCCGGCTGTAATGGCACCGGAGCTTACGCTGATTGGGCCGCCATGAATGGGCAGCAAATGTAATCGCATACAATGCCAAACTTCAAAGAACTAAAAAGGACCCCCTGTTAAACAGGAGGTTCTTCTATTTCCTTTACCATATAGCGAAATTCATGGCCGCTAATCGAAATGGTTTTCATTTCTATATATCCTAATCTGCCATAGAGACGATTCGCCGCTACATTTTCATTTTCAACGACTAAGGAAATTCTTGGATACCCCTTATTTTTAGCGTATTCCTCCACATATTGAATCAGTGCACTGCCAATTCCTCTTCCTTGAAAATTCGGGTCGACGGACACGGTATCCAAATAAAAGTCTCTCATTTCCGCTTCCTTATCGAGCGTAACGCTTGGGTCTTTCATTTTCATCCTTAATTGTTTCACTATCGGTTCATCCAAGCTTTCGGCATCCTTGCCATGGTAAGCAATGATCAATCCAGATACTTGTCCATCATGTTCACTGACAAGCGTATTTTCATAGCTGACCCGATTCCCACTTTTCCTGAACAAGTCGGCAAGAACGGAAAGTATTCTTTCTTCTTCCGTTTCACCTGTCAAAACCTCTGCAATTTCCTTAATCGCTAACCGGGTCAATATGGCTGCCTTGTCCGCATCCTCCGGTGTCGCTTTCCTGATATACATGTTGCAATTCTCCTTGCTTCATTAAACTGAAAAGGCCACCAGATTCAGTGGCCTTTTCACCTTATTTATTTGCCGGATCATCCGGCAGTAGTCCTTGCGGGATGAATACATCAAAATGGCGGTACTGATTGACGAATTCAGCTGGGGCCATCCCGCCAAATTCCCCATCCAAATTAAGCATCATATCCTTTTTGGCCTGTACTTTAATTCGATTGGCTTTTTCATAAATGACATTTTTATCATGGATATGCTCACCGCGCATTGCCAATGTTGCGACACGGACAATATCAGCCAGGTTTGCCTTTTTTAAAATAAGCAACGTGAACATACCATCATTCAAAGAGGCGTCAGGGGCCAGTTTCTCGAAGCCCCCAACCGAATTCGTGTTAGCCACCAAGAAAAGCATGATCTCCCCTTCAAAAAGCTTTCCATCATATTCAATAGAAACTTCCGTCGGCTTAATTGAAGGAAGCATTTCAATTCCTTTAATATAGTACGCTAGCTGACCGAGCATCGTTTTCAGCTTGATCGGCACGTCGTAGGTCAATTCGGTCAATCTGCCCCCGCCAGCAATATTGATAAAATACTTATCGTTCATTTTCCCGATATCGATCGGCATCGTATGCCCGCCGGCAATAATTTCGGCTGCCCCTTCGATCGACTTCGGTAAATGCAGCGCCCGGGCGAAATCATTGGTCGTTCCCGTCGGGATGATTCCTAGTTTCGGACGTTTCTCTGCAGTGGCCAGTCCATTAACAACCTCATAAATCGTACCGTCGCCCCCTGCTGCAATAACTACCTCATAGCCGCGTTCAATCGCTATCTTTGCCGCTTTCGTCGCATCCCCAGCACCGGTCGTCGCATGTGCAGAAGCTTCATAACCAGCTTCTTCAAGTTTCGCTAGCACACCTGGCAGGCTCTTCTTAATGGCTTCCCGGCCCGAAGTCGGGTTGTAAATCAACCTTGCTCTTTTCATTTCCCATCATCCTTATACATATTGATTCCATAATTTACATCTTAATCCTTCGTTACATGAAAAGCAATATTCGAAAAAAAGAGGACCGTATTTCGGTCCATATCTTTTACATTTTACTAGAAATCTTATCAGGGAAAATTATAATGCTTTTTACAATTTTATTCTAGTAAATGATTTCAATCATGGATATTGAACGTTCACGTTAAATGTATCGGTAACCGTTAAAGTATGTTTCCCATCACCATTATTGAATATCCCATTCTTTTTTACAATGCCTTCATCACTTGTTCCTTTTTTCACTTCAGTCATCTTCCAGCCACTCTCGGGGCCTTCAAGTTCCTCGACCCCTCTAGCATCTATCTTGATATCACTATTATCCTGAAGGACTACACTTAGATTTCCGCTGTCCTTCACACTCCAGTCATTCAAGAGCTTTCTAGGCTTCAAGACAAGATCGGTACTTTGACCGTCTATCTCCACTGCCAACTCAGCAGGGATTATAAGGGTTGCCTTAAGATTCCTTGTACCACTGTCCAAAAGTCCATTTTGACTCGGTAAATCCTTGAAGCTAATATAAAGAGTATCACCATTTCTTTCAACAAGTAAATAATCTTCCGCATTGTTCAACAATGAATCATCATCTTCCATTACCCGCTCACCATATGTTCCAAAAACGGAAACTTCTTCGTCCTTACCACTTTCAATGGTCAATGGGTATGAACCAGTGTCCAGGACAACTCTCTGTATGCCCTTTCCTGCCTTTTGATTGAAACCAGGCAAATTGACCGTTTTCTCTTCACTATTAACGGCAGCCCTAACTTGATCCAACAATCCGCTGGATGTAAGCAGAATTAAAACTATTCCCGTCGTTCCAAGCAATCCAACGAAAAGAATGCTAAGAATATCATACTTTACAAAAGAACTTTCTTTTCTGGAAAAATAAATATAGAAGAGAATTTCTGTACCCAAGATCATGAACAGCAACGGCCACCATGATAGCAGAATCGTCGTCAAATTCATATCCGAAATTTGAGAAACGAGTAAAACAAAACCCAAACCAACCAGGGAGATCCCCATTGAAATCGTTCCGACTCTCCATGTTCTCATTTTGTCTCCTCCTTGACGCTCCCTTTTTTACTTCCCGACAGCAATTTGATTCCTCCGCCTATTAGAAGGATGCATACAAGGCCTTTTTGAAAATAATCCCTAAACCAATATTCCAAGTTGCTTCCAATCCATTCATCTAAATGGGGAGCGATGGCCGGGACGATCATCTTACTGGCCAAGAAATAGATTCCAATTCCTACCAAACCCAATCCTAACCATTTTTGATGATTGACCATTCCCGAAATGATGGGCGTATCTTCTACTGGACCCTCTTCCATTTTCGAAGCTTTTTGCAATCCATCAAAAAAACTATAAAACCAGATAATCGGAATAAGGAAGAAGAAGAAACCCAACCGGAGTAAATCCAGTATGTAAATGGCGAATAAAAAGCCGGCCATCAATTGTATCCCACGTTTTTGCAGCCCCAAATATAAGTGACCTGCACCAGGGAAAATAGCGAATAAAGTCGCGACCGCTTTACTCTTCTTCCCGGATTCCCGTCTCTCCTCGAAATCTTCCAAAACGGTCCGATCGATAAGCTCCTCACCTCTTTGCTTTTTATTCAGCTGTTGAACAGAATCAAAAAAGCTGTAAATCCAGATAACAGGCAATAGTGCCATGAATATTAACAGGCCTTCCATTTGTGTCATCACACTGATGAATATCACCATGATGCCAAAGCCTAAAAAGCTGATGAGAAAAATGAGCCCACGGTTCATGAGGCCTAGCTGAAAATGCCCTAACCCAGGAACGAATGAAAGGATGATTACATAAAACCTTTCCGCTTCCGGCGGATTTGCCATTCCCTCCATATCCTCTTCACTTTTAGGATTCCTCAGTGAGGTGACCACCAAATCAAATATACTGATGAAATAAAACACCATTCCAATAACGGAAAATGCCAGAAACGCATCCGATTGACTGATTAACGAAAGAAAAAGACCTCCAAGCCCCAATCCAGCTGTGGCAAGAAAATAAAATAGCCCTTTATATTGCCTTCCTAGGTAAAAATGTCCGAAACCTGGCAGAAAGGATAATAAAAAAGCTAATACCGGACTTTTATTCATTTCTAAACCCCTCCTTATTTTTCTTTTCGATTGTATCCATCCAAGTAAATGTTTTATCAATAAGGTCCTCGGTCAAGGACTGCGTTTTCTTATCACTGCTTGATTCCACAGAATCCACGTATTCTGTCAATGATTGAAATACCCCGCCTGCCATTAATAAAATCGTAAATCCGGCCGCAATCAGGTAATGTCTTGTGATTGTCCGAAGTGACTTCTCTTTTCGATGTGGCCAAGGCTCTTCAACAGAGCCGCCTTTCAATCGGCTAATCGAGTCCATGACTGGACCTGCAATATCAAATCCTTCAAGGTCCAGACTTGTTTCTTCTTTTTCCATCGCTTCCATATAGACGGACAAACACTTGTCACAGGAGTATAGATGATTTTCATATTCAATTTTTAAAGCCTCTGGTATTTCATCTGCCAAATATGCAACCCATTGTGCCTCTGAAACATGATTCATGAAAAATCCTCCTCTTTCCAATGTTTTCTCATCCAATTTCTTGCCCGGTATAGCTTTACTTCCACAGATTTCACTTGAATCTGCTGTTCCTCTGCAATTTGCTTGAATGTCTTTTCCTTTATGTAATAGCCATATACAACGTCTCGATATCCCTCTGGAAGGTCATTCAGCTTCCGTAATACTTGCTTTCGCCTTTCATTCCGAAAAAATACTGCCTCGACATCATCCGTTAAGCCCAAATTAACTTCCGATGAATGTTCGTCCTGTAATTCTTCCTTTTGGCGTTCCCTCTTTCTCTTTAGATCGATTGCATGATTGACGGCAATTCGGGTAATCCAAGTTTTGAAGCCTTGGTTCTTATATTGAGGAAGAGAAGTGTAGATTTTGATAAAGACTTCCTGGGTAACATCTTCTGCATCCTTTTGATTCCGCAAGACGGAATAGACGGTTCTATAAATCGTCTGTTTATAATTTTCAATCAACATTCGGAATGCATGATCATTCCCAGCTCTTACCTTCTCAACTAACTCATCGGACACTTCTCTTCCCCCTTTCCTGATAAACATTCATGTAATAGACGACACAAAAAGGAGTTACCCCTACAGATAACTCAAAATTATTTTTCCGCTTATTATTTTTCTCAGCCTTAATCAAGAGAAAACCGTACCACTTTAAAAGTGATACGGTCAACATTAACGTTTATTGATTTCTTCCACCAAAATTTTATTAACAAGTTGTGGATTGGCTTGTCCTTTTGTCGCTTTCATAATCTGCCCGACAAGGAAGCCGATTGCCTTTTGTTTACCGGCTTTAAAATCTTCAATGGATTGCGGGTTATTATTCAATGCTTCTTCAACGGCTGTACGCAATGCGCCTTCGTCGGAAATTTGGACTAGTCCCTTCTCCTTGACGATCGTTTCAGCATCCCCGCCGTTTTCAATCAATTCTTTGAAAACCTTTTTAGCGATTTTAGACGAAATCGTGCCATCTTCAATCAGCTTGATCATTCCAGCCAATGATTCAGCAGTCAATTTGACATCATGCAGCTCTTTGCCTTCTGCATTCAAGAAAGCGGAAACCTCACCCATGATCCAGTTAGATGCTAGTTTTGCATCGGCACCTGAAGCAACTGTCGCTTCAAAGAAATCCGCACTTTCTTTCGTTACCGTTAAAACGGCTGCATCATATTCAGGTAAGCCAAATTCTTCGACATAGCGTTTTTTCCGAGCATCCGGAAGTTCCGGAATTTCGGCAGCGATACGAGCTTTCCATTCTTCATCAATATGGATCGTCAATAAGTCCGGTTCCGGGAAATAACGGTAATCATCGGAGCCTTCCTTAATTCGCATTAGTACGGTTCTGCCTGTAGCTTCATCGAACCGGCGAGTTTCCTGTTCGATTATGCCGCCTTCATTCAAGATTTCCGCTTGTCGTATTTCTTCATGCTCCAACCCTTTGCGAACGAAGTTGAATGAATTCAAGTTTTTCAATTCGGTTTTCGTACCGAATTCCTTTTGGCCAACAGGTTTCAAGGAAATATTAGCATCACAACGAAGTGAGCCTTCTTCCATTTTACAATCGGAAACGCCCGTGTATTGAATGATGGATTTCAGCTTTTCCAAATAAGCATACGCTTCTTCCGGGGAAGTGATATCCGGTTCGGATACGATTTCAACAAGAGGCGTACCTTGGCGGTTATAATCGCAAAGCGAATAGTTCCCTTTATGTGTCAGCTTTCCAGCATCCTCTTCCATATGAATGCGGGTAATGCCAATTTTCTTTTTCTTGCCGCCCACTTCGATTTCAATCCAACCATGTTCACCGATCGGTTGATCGAACTGTGAAATTTGGTATGCTTTAGGATTGTCCGGGTAAAAATAGTTTTTCCGGTCGAATTTCGTAACTTCCGCCACTTCGCAATTCAGGGCAATTGCAGCCTTCATTGCAAAATCAACAGCCTTTTTATTGACGACAGGCAATACACCTGGGTAGCCTAGGTCAATTACAGTCGTGTTACTATTTGGAGCGGCACCAAAATGATTTGGGCTCGCTGAGAAAATTTTAGAATCCGTTTTTAATTCTACGTGTACTTCTAGACCAATCACCGTTTCAAAGTCCATTATTTTCACCCCTTACAGCTTAGGAAATTGTTTATGAAAATCTGTTGCTTGCTCAAATGCGTGAGCCGCGCGGTAAATCGTGCTTTCATCAAAATGCTTCCCAATCATTTGCAGTCCAAGCGGAAGACCATTCGCTGCGAATCCACATGGCACGGATATACCCGGTACGCCAGCAAGATTGACTGGAATTGTCAGGATATCATTCGCATACATCGTTAATGGATCGTCGACTTTTTCACCAATTTTAAATGCAGGCGTAGGTGTAGTCGGCCCAATTATGACATCGTATTTTTCAAAGACATCTTCAAAGTCTTTTTTGATTAATGTACGTACTTTTTGAGCCTTTTTATAATAAGCATCATAATAACCGGAACTTAAGGAGAACGTTCCAAGCATGATACGGCGTTTCACTTCGTCACCGAATCCTTCTGCACGGGTTTGCTTATACATTTCTATAAGAGTTTCTGCATTATCTGTCCGATGTCCGTAACGTACACCGTCAAAACGTGAAAGGTTAGCCGAGGCTTCCGATGAAGATAGCAGATAATAGGCAGCTAAAGCATATTTGGAATGCGGCAAGGAAACCTCTTCCCATTGAGCTCCAAGACCCTCTAATACTTTTAACGCTTCAAGTACGGAATTACGCGCTTCTTCACCAACGCCTTCACCAAGGTATTCTTTAGGCACAGCTATTTTCAATCCTCTAACATCGCCTGTTAATGAATTCACAAAATTCGGCACGTCAACATTAGCAGAGGTCGAATCCATTGGGTCTACTCCTGAGATTGCTTCAAGCAAATAAGCGTTATCTTCAACAGTTCTTGTAACAGGTCCGATTTGGTCCAATGAAGACGCAAATGCTACAAGTCCGAATCGGGAAACCCTGCCATATGTAGGTTTTAAGCCGACGACACCGCAATATGCCGCTGGTTGGCGGATCGATCCACCCGTATCGGAACCTAAAGAGAATAGGACTTCCCCGGAAGCGACAGATGCAGCTGAACCACCCGAAGAACCGCCTGGCACATATTCCGTGTTCCAAGGGTTGCGTGTTGCTTGAAATGCGGAGTTCTCATTGGAAGAACCCATCGCAAACTCATCCATATTCAATTTACCGATCGTAACCGTTTCTGCCTTCTGTAGCTTTTGAACAACGGTTGCATCATAGATTGGATCAAAGTTCTCCAAAATTTTGCTCGCGCAAGTCGTACGCAAATTTTTAGTGACAATATTATCCTTCACTCCGATTGGCATACCAAATAAAGCGCCTTCGTTCTCGCCTTTTACCAATTGATCATCCAAACGTTTTGCTTGATTGCGGGCGTTTTCTTCATCAAGTGTCAAAAATGCCTTCACCTTGTCCTCTACCTGTCCGATTCGCTTATACGATTCGTCAACAAGATCAGTGACACTTATCTCTTTCTTATGTAATCGTTCATGAAGCTCAGAAACCTTTTGTTCGAACAACGACATCATTGTCCCTCCTTATTCAATTATTGATGGTACACGGATATATCCTTCTTTGCTATCCGGTGCATTTTTAACTACTTCTTCCACTGGCAATCCTGGTTTTGCGACATCTTCGCGCATAACATTCTTCATATCCAAAACGTGAGAAGTCGGGTTTACTTGATCCGTATCAAGCTCATTCAACTGCTCCGCGAATGAAATCATTTGGTCAAGCTGATGCTGAAACTGTTTTGCTTCTTCTTCCGTAATGGCCAATCGGGCCAAATGGGCAACGTGTTTAACTTGTTCCATAGAAATACGTGACATTCTCTTCACCTCCGAAAAAATATCCAAATCGACTGAATTTCGTCGCTTTTCTCCATATAATCATCGTTTAAATCATATCAAACTATTGCACAGTAAAGCAACAAGAGATACAATGTCGAAATTCAATTATTTCATAAGGAAAAAGAGATATTTTCCGGGAAATATGGGAAAGTTGCCGGAATTTCCGGGGAAATGACAATAAGGCTTTTAAAATTCGACAAATGTTGCCTTTTTAAAGCACTTGTTCCCTAAGATGGAAGGGTTTACTTTCCATTATATATCTTTGTTCATTGTTAAAGATTTTTTTGACATTCACAAGAAATAGATTCCAGTCGAAAAAAAGGATGAAGCCGCTAAGCTTCATCCTTTTTTCATTCGTATATATGAACGGTTGGTTCGTCCTGATTCGCTTCACGGACTATGAGCGCTTCAGGTCCATTTACAGACGTAATGGATACCTGTACGGCAATATAGTTCGGGAAACGTTCCATTATGAGCCCAGCAACATATTGGGTAAAGCCTATCGCTTCCGAGTTCCCATAAAATTGAATGGGGATATCGATGTTCAGGCTTTGCAATTGATCATCCATATAGAACGCCCTGCCGATGACTCCGTTAAAGTTAGGGAAGTATTCTTCGACATCTTCTTTAAAGTTCGTGAAAGTATTGACGTCATCACGGTATTTCTTTTCAGCAGCAGCAGAAGGAAATAGGAAATACTCTTCGTCCAAGTTCGTCCATTTCCCAATATTGTTCGAGTTTTTATCGATATTTGTATAGGAAATGAAATTCCCAGGGACTACTGAAGATTTTTCATTTTGCTCGAATAAGGCAATCGTAATCGGAACATTTTTCAGCTTGTCCATTTTACGCAGCCTTTTTAAAACTTCTGCAGCAATTTTTTCCCCTTCTTGCTTTAGCTTTTTACTATCGATTTTATTTTCATAGGTGGCACCGAATGCCTCTTTTTGATAGTAATGCACTGAATTCAACGCTAGACCGATTACAACTCCGCCAAGGCTTACTGAATTATCTTTTGTTTTGACCAAGTAATTATGTTCTAAAATATGGGCGAGATAGATCGGATTTTCTTCATTCCGCTTATCAATGTCACCTTTGCCCGGATCAACCGGATTCAAGCCAAGGTTCTCTGAGGCCTTCATCTTCTTTTCTTTCAACTGACTATCGGTATATTTTCTGTTCAGCCAGGAAGATATCTTGGAACTATCTAGCATTTGCCCCTCTTGAAACAGGTAATCTTCCGGGTCGAATTGGGTTTGGGCCAACCGCATCAATCCATTTTCGAATTCTTCAATGTCGTATCTGGTATTTAGATTGGATACGACCAAACCGCGTGCTTTTGATGGTTCAAACGGTAGGATTGTTTGATAATATTCTTCCGAAATTTTATACTTCGGAATAATTGCCGTTTCTTTTTTGTCTTTGGAGTCTTGAACTACCTCTTGCTTATCCTCGAAACTAGGCGCACATCCAGCAAGAAGCAGTATAAGAATCATCCCCAAAATGGAGTGTTTCCTCATAGCTACACCTCTTATTTATTTAGTTCCTCAATCAGTCTCTCTTCATCCCATACCATGACGCCTAAGCTTTCAGCTTTTTCCAGTTTGGAACCGGCATCTTCACCAGCTACTACCAAATCGGTTTTCTTGCTGACACTTCCAGCAACGTTAGCTCCTAGCGCCTCTAATTTCTCTTTAGCTTCGTTACGTGTTAACTGATGCAGTTTTCCCGTTAAAACGACTGTTTTACCGGCAAAAAAAGAGTCGATATCTTCTAAAGCAACAGCTCTTTGCCCTTTGAAAGAAAGATTCACACCGGCTGCATCCAGCTCATTCAATAATGCATGGACTTCTTCCAATTCAAAATAAGCTACGATGGAATCAGCCATCTTATCGCCTATTTCATTAATGGCCGTTAGTTCTTCACGGCTCGCCTTGCTTAAGGCTTCCATCGTCCCGAATTCCCTCGCAAGCGTCTTGGCAGCTTTGGAACCAACATGGCGAATGCCCAGCCCGAATAGTAATTTTTCCAACGAGTTGGTCTTCGAAGCTTCGATTGCTTGGAGAAGTTTAGTGACGGATTTATCCCCCATCCTTTCCAAAGCAACCAGTTGATCGTATGTAAGCTTATAAATATCAGCCACATCTTGTATGAGTTCTTCTTTAAATAACAAGCTAATCACTTTTTCACCAAGACTGTCTATATTCATTGCTGTACGGGAAACGAAGTGAATCAAACCTTCCCGTATTTGTGCAGGACACTTCGGGTTGATGCAGCGTAAAGCAACCTCCCCGTCCAGCCGGACAAGTTCACTGCTGCACTCAGGGCACTCAGTCGGCATCTGAAACTCGACTTCTTCCCCTGTACGGCGCTCTGCCAGTACATTGACTACCTCTGGAATGATATCACCCGCTTTTTTCACAACCACTTGATCTCCGATTCTGATGTCCTTTTCACGGATTAAGTCTTCATTGTGAAGTGAAGCTCGCTGCACAGTCGTACCTGCTACCCGGACGGGATCCAAAACGGCAGTCGGGGTCAATACACCCGTACGGCCCACATTCAGCTCGATATCCCTTAGGGTTGTAATGACTTCTTCAGCTGGGAATTTATAAGCAATGGCCCATCGCGGACTTTTTGCAGTAAAACCTAATTCATCCTGCTGTTCAAGGGAATCCACCTTTACGACAATTCCATCAATATCATAGGCTAAGTTTGGACGTTGTTCCGTCCATTCTACTATATAGGCCAGTACTTCCTCTATATTCGAGCATGTTTTTCTTTCCCGGTTCGTCTTAAACCCGAGTCTATCCAATAAATCCAGACCCTCGCTATGGGAACGGACCCCCGTTTCCCCCAAATCGGCAATCGCATAAAGGAAAATATCCAAGTTACGTTTCGCAGCAAGTTTTGGGTCAAGCTGCCTTAACGAGCCCGCAGCTGCATTTCTTGGGTTTGCAAATGGTTCCTCACCGCGTTCTTCCTTAGCCTTGTTTAATGATTCGAATGATTTTTTTGGCATGAAGGCCTCACCGCGCACTTCAATGGCGACCGGCTCCCGTAACTTCAATGGGATCGACTTGATCGTTTTCAAATTGGCGGTAATATCTTCACCGATCGTTCCGTCTCCACGGGTTGCCCCTCTTACGAAATATCCATTCTCATATTGAAGTGTGACGGCAAGTCCGTCAATTTTCAATTCACATACATAGGAAAAATCGTCACCTACAGATTGTCTGACCTTTCTGTCGAAATCCCGCAAGTCACTTTCGTTGAAGGCATTGCCTAAACTAAGCATCGGTGTGGTATGCTCCACCTTTTCAAACATATCCAAAATGGCGCCACCGACCCGTTGTGTCGGCGAGTCCGCCGTTTGCAGTTCCGGAAATTTCTCCTCATACCCAATAAGTTCACGTAGCAGCCGATCATATTCAGCATCAGGTACTGATGGCTGGTCCATCACATAATATTCATAGCTGTATTGGTTCAATAACGTTTGCAGTTCCAGAACTTTCTTCTCTGCAGCTTGTATGTCCATACGTTCAATCCTTTCTAAAGATGACTCCACCGCACTTCTGATAGAAGAGCGGTGTCTAAAGTCAGATATCCCTATTCTTTACCAGCAGGAGCATATTAATAGCTTATGCTTTTTCAACTGGTGCAAATTTCGCCAATAGGCGTTTGATGCCGATTGGACTTGGAAAGGCAATATCCAATTCCTTTCCTTCGCCTTCCCCTTTTACGCTCACCACGGTTCCTATACCCCATTTTTTATGGGAGGCACGGTCACCGACAGCCCAGCCAATTTCTTCACCGCCCGTTGCGGATGGTGCAGAAACAGCTTTTCCAAAGGCAGGCACTTTTCTTGTTGAAGCCGTTGAAGGAGACCCGGTTCTCGAAGAGCTGAAAGGCGTTTGCCTAGCCCTAGGAGCAGGTTTCGGTTTTAGGTCTTCTAGAAGTTCCTCTGGTATTTCACCGATGAAACGTGAAACGGGATTCATGCTCGTCCGTCCATACAATGTCCGCATTTGGGCATTGCTTATGAATAGTTCATTTTCGGCCCTTGTAATTCCCACATAAGCCAGGCGGCGTTCTTCTTCCATCTCCTCTTCATCCATGAGAGAGCGGCTGTGAGGGAAAACCCCTTCTTCAAGGCCCAATAGAAAGACTACCGGATATTCAAGTCCCTTCGCTGAATGCAATGTCATCAACGTTACCGTATTTGTAGCTTCTTCGGTATTCTCGTCAAGTTGGTCTATATCGGCAACCAACGCCAGGTCAGTCAAAAAGCCCACCAATGATTTGTCCTCGCTGTTATCTTCGAATGCTTTCGTAACAGATAAAAACTCATCTATATTTTCAAGCCGGCTTTGTGATTCAATCGTTTTTTCTGCCTGCAGCATCTCACGGTAACCGGTTTTCTCGATGACTTCCTCCACAAGTTCCGTCACGGATAAGTACTCCTGCTGATTTGTATAATTAGTGATCAGCGTATGGAATTCCCTTGCCGCTTTGGTGGCCTTCCCGCTTATCCCTGCCATTTCCACAGACTCCAGTGCTTTATATATGGAAACATCATATTGATCTGCATAATCTGCCACTTTGTCCATCGAAGTTGCACCAATTCCGCGTTTTGGCACATTGATTACTCGGCGAAGGCTGATGTCATCATCAGGGTTCGCAATAAGTCGAAGATAGGCAAGTAAATCCTTAATCTCTTTACGGTCATAGAACTTGGTGCCCCCGACTATTGCATAATTAATATTGGATTTAAGCAGAACTTCCTCCATGACACGTGATTGTGCATTCGTTCTATAAAGTATTGCTATATCTGAATACTTCCTGCTGCCGTCCTGAACTAACTCATTTATCTTTCCGGCTACGAATTGCGCTTCCCCTTGTTCATTGTCCGCACGGTAATAGAATATCTTATTGCCATCTGCATTCTCGGTCCAAAGATTTTTCGGCTTACGGTTTTGATTGTTATCGATGACCTTATTCGCAGCTGCAAGGATCTTTTTCGTCGAGCGGTAATTCTGTTCAAGGAAAATCATGTTGGCATTCGGATAATCTTTTTCAAATGAAAGGATATTCGCAATATCCGCACCGCGCCAACGATAGATCGATTGATCGGAATCCCCGACAACACAGAGATTACGGAAGCGTGAAGCCAATAATTTAACAAGCATGTATTGAGCCCTGTTCGTATCTTGGTACTCATCAACATGAATGTATTGAAATTTACGCTGATAATATTCAAGCACCTCAGGTACGAGCTGGAACAATTGAATCGTCATCATGATCAAATCATCGAAATCGAGCGCTGAATTTTTGCGCAGCCGTTTTTGATATTCCGTATAAACATCGGCCGTTACTTTAGTGAAGTAATCAGACGCCGTCTTCAGGTACTCTTCCGGCCCGACCAATTCATTTTTCGCTGAACTGATGCTGCCCAAAATGGCACGATAATCATATTTCTTTGTATCCATATTACGGTCTTTCATGATTTGTTTTATGACCGATTGCTGATCCGTCGTATCCAATATCGAGAAGTTCCTATTAAATCCGATACGGTCGATATCTCTTCGTAGAATACGGACACACATCGAGTGGAAAGTCGAAATCCAGATATCTTCGGATGCACCGCCAAGTATGGCACGGATCCTCTCCTTCATCTCACGTGCCGCTTTGTTGGTGAACGTGATTGCAAGGATGTTCCAAGGCGCTATTTCCTTCTCGACCATCAAGAAAGCTATTCGGTGAGTCAGCACACGCGTCTTTCCACTTCCTGCCCCAGCCATGATTAAAAGTGGACCATCTGTTGCTTTCACTGCTTTTTGTTGCTGTTCATTCAAACCAATTAATAATTTTTCCGCTAAATATTGCATTATCACACCACCTATACGAACATTCGTTTCTGTTTTAGTATACTATATTTCTTACATGTTTTCATTTAACTGCCGTAACTGTTGCAAGGGCCACTTTCAAATCTTCATAAATCACATTGCCGACAACGATGACATCCGCAATCTTGGACATCTCTTTGGCCTGTTCAACCGATTTTATCCCACCGCCATAGAATAGTATGGTATCTTCCAAACTCTCTTTGGCCGCTTCCACCATCTGGACATCGCCATAATCACCGCTGTATTCCAAATAAAAGATCGGCAGGTTGAACATCTTTTCCGCCATCATCGCGTATGCACCCACATCATCCATATCCAAATCAGTATTGGCTTTCGTCAATTGGGCCGCCTTGCACCCAGGGTTCAGGATACAGTACCCTTCAACGAAAATTTCATCCCAATTCAAAAGGTATCCGTATTCCTTGACTGCTTGCTGATGCAATTTCATCATCCAATCCGGGTTGGTGCTATTCAGGACACTCGGAATGAAATATAAATCAAACCCCGGGGTCACCGTTTCAACTGAAGAAATTTCCATCACACATGGGACCGTATATCGCCTGACACGTGCCATTAAATGAAGCACATTCTCAAGCGTGATACCATCCGTTCCCCCGACCATGATTGCATCAGTACCGGATTCACAGACTTTCTCAAGGGCCTCATCACTTATTTCTTTATTTGGATCGAGTTTGAAAACATGTTTCCACTCGCGAAAATCGTACATTATAATCCTCCATTCACACTTCCCATTACACCATTATAGCATTAAGATTTTTCATTAAAAAAGAGAAGTATCGATAAAATGTTATTACCAAATGGAACCTTTTAATCTAAAATCCAATATAACATGGATACGGCTGAAAGACAGCCGGCAATGAGCGTGCTGGGCACAAAATAAAAAGCCGGGAAATGAATTCCCCAGCTTTTTATTATAATCGAAAGAATTATGATTCAGTTGTTTCCTCTACGTTATCCTTAATACGGTTCAGAGCCATGGAATAAGCATCATTTCCGTAGTTCAAACAGCGTTTGACCCTGGAAATCGTAGCCGTGCTTGCACCTGTTTCCGTTTCGATTTTATGATAGGTTTTTCCTTCTTCAAGCATGCGGGCTACTTCAAGACGCTGTGCCAATGATGAAATTTCATTAACTGTGCATAGATCATCAAAAAATCGATAGCATTCGTCCAAATCACGCAAGGAAAGGATCGACTTGAACAGCTGATCCGTTTCTTTTCCTCTTAACTTATCAATTTGCATGTTACTCCCCCTCAATTTCATGGGTATCAAAATGAGACGTCTCCTACTAAACCAGGTTCATCCGGAATAATATTGATCCAAGTTTTCCCTGGAACCAACCCTACCTCTTTATCGTTTTTCACTGGTGTAATACGACCATCCTTATTCACCCATTCTACTTCATTCGCTTTTCCTTTTTGAAGTAAATAACCATTTCCGCCACTTTTCAAGTCGATTTTTCGACGCCCTTTGTCGTCGATCACTTGATGAGCAGCCTCAATGATCAATATATTATCCAGTAAAATAGGTTTATTCGATTTATGCTCGACTGTTTGCTCTCCATTCGAATAACGTTTATATTTCTCTTCCGTGGCTTCGTATTCATACTGTACATCATACTCGTCTGATCCGTAGGAAACCTCGGTTTTCAATGCCAGTTCCCCTTGAAGTCCAGCTGCCTCTTCCTCTGTAAGGAAAGCATAAGGCTTCGGTGCACCATTCAACTCATAACCCTTTTCCTTTGCACCTTTTTCGATATCCTCAAAGGAGGTGTAGGAATTATGCGGTGCTTTTCGATCTGCCGAACGTTGAAACAAAGTACCATCATAATATAATCCGTTCAAGTTATCAATATACCCTCTGTCCAGCATGGTCTTTGCCTCGGGGCTATACCCATGACAGACATAGATGCAATCAAGGCCTTTAGCCAATTCGATATAATAGTCCCTTGCACTCCGAATCGGACCGATTTGACTAGGCATTTCACTTTGGAAGATAGCTAAAAATCTGGTTATGTCACCTTCTGCGAGCATTTCGTAAACCATATCGGCTTCTGAGAGGCCCGATTGCGGGCGTGCTTCCGGATGATTATTAATCATCACTGCTGCAGCCCTTCGCTCACTGCCTGCTTCGGTGGCCATACCTGTAAGTGGAAACTCATTGGAAGGTTCATTTTTCACATCTGTATTTTTGATGACAGCTTGGTCTTTCGGCTTACTGTCATCCGATGCAGGATCCTCTTTCGTGGAACAGCCTGCCAGCAGTAAAATAGCAATAACGATGAAAAGAACTCTCTTAAAATTCATCTTTCCACTCCTCTGATTTATTAGCCATTTCTTCTCTTATATTTTAACGCATTATAGTGGGAAAGAGTATAGTTTTATTCATTACATCATATACTCCTCGCTGGGTCAGCCTTATATATGGAAGATGGGTTGTCGAAAAGAATGAAAGGGTATACACAGGATCGGCGAAGCGATAACCTCTCTCCCGCAGCAAATGTTTCAATTCATTTTCTTCTTTTATCAATTCAGGAACCTCCTTGGTCGACATGACTCCCTTTAATTTCAGAGGAAGTTCATGAATCACCTTGCCTTGTTCCGTCAAAATGATTCCACCGCCAATTTCCTTCAGCCGGTTAAATGCCAAATGCATATCCTTTTTCCTTTTACCGATCAGTATGATATCACCTGTATTTGTATAAGAACCAGCAAAGCCACACAATTTGTCCGCAAACCCTTTTAATATCGTATTGATGCGCCATTTCCCTTCCCGGTCGATTAGCATGAAAAAGCATTCATCATCCTCAAAGTTCAGTTCTTCATGCCCAACATCATTGGCAAGGGAGTATGGTTTCGTAATTACATTATTAACCAGTTCTATCCCGAACGGCATGGAAAATTCAAAATCTTCCTTTAAACTGAGATCCCAATCAAGATCGAGCGGTTTAAAATCGAAATCACTCCATTCGATTTCCTGTTTATCCGGAATGATCTCACCATCCCTTTTCACCCATTTCCCTTTCGCCATTACCGAAACCGGTGCGGGTTCCTTTACATCGGTCAGGAAGTTGATGTTCGCCACCCTCCCTGTGGCAATATTGCCATGAAGGTATTCAATGTTATAATACCGTGCGATGTTGATGGTCGCCATATTGTAGGCATCGATGACCGGAACGCCATGCTCTATCGCTATTTTGATCAAGCAGTCTATGAAACCACCTTCATAAAAGGACGGAGGTGATCCATCTGTCGTATAAAAGAATTTGTCATAATGATCAATGCCCAGTTCATGGATTTCCTGTATCAGCTTTGGGAAATCCGGACGGATCGAAGAATGTCTTAACGATACATAATAGCCCTGCAGCAAGCGTGACATGACTTCATCACCTGTCATTGCCTCATGATCACAATCGGCGCCGAACAAGGTCATTTTTGCTAAAGTCTTCTCTGAAGCACCTGGAAAGTGTCCTTCTATTTTCTTCCTCATTCGCTTGGCTTCCTGAATCCAGTGCAACATCATGTCATCCCCATCGAGAAGCTTCGGCCATCCAGTTAGTTCCCCGCCCTGTAATACGGCGTCATGCTCCAGCCATGATTTGACGGCTCCATGGGAAAAGACCATATCTTCATCGATCAATTCCGTTTGTCCGTCAAAACGGCTCCACCAATACATTGTTACAGGAATGTTACGTAATTCTTTCAAAAGAGAAAACGCTTTCTTTTTATCTAACTGCAATAGAAACGGCAAGTTATCATTAATCAATGTCGTTGTGCCAAAATGAGATGCATAACGTGAAAAAGAAAGGGGATTATATAATTGAGAAGGGTGTGAATGCGGCTCAATATAACCCGGAACCAAGTACTGGTTTGTACAGTCGACCATTTCACAGCGGTCTATATTATCAGGAAGCTTATCACCAACATATATGATGCGATCTTCATATATCCATATATTCGCTTTTACCCATTTTCGTAAAGCCTGATTTAAATAAGTCGTATTTTTTAGCAGAATGTGTGGTGCCCTATTGCCATCCAGCACATCTATATGTTCTCTTAGATGTTTATTTTTCCATCTATAGCGCTGTTCAAGCATAAACATTCCCCCATAAGTTATTAGAAACAGTGTATGAAAAAAACCATTTTCAATCCAATTTTATTTCATAGTAACATACTTGCCCCATTAGAACAGTAATGTTATCCAGATTATTGTTAAATTTTTGTGAAGGGATGGATTTTATATGAAGTTTAAACAAAATATCAGTATAATAAATGCTTTAATGCGAATTACTTGTGGTTTTACATTTCTAACATGGGCTACGGCTAAAATGGTGAAAAAACCATGGAAAAACCAATCTTATATAATCGTGGCCATGCTTTCCGCCATGAAAATAGGTGAAGGGATCCTCCGTTATTGTCCTGTCGTCGATGCGATGGAAAACGGACAAAACTTGATGACAAAAGAACCAAAACAGGAAAATGAATCGAATCAATCTGATTCATATTAAGTCTTATAGAAGAAGCTGACTCCGCTTAGAGTCAGCTTCTTTATATTATGATGAAAAATTGTATTTTATTGCTCGGTAGCCAATATCCGTTCGCCAAAATAAACCGTCTTTCTCAATATGCCCTAACTCTTTATATACTTCAGCTTGCGCAGAGGCCAAATCTTTCCCTTTTGCAGCAACCAGAAGTACACGTCCGCCATTCGAGATGAAGTTCCCTTCATTATTGAGAGCCGTTCCAGCATGATAAACATGGGCTTTCGGATCAATCTTTTCCAAGCCTTTAATGATAGATCCCTTTTTATATTCCCCTGGATATCCATCAGCTGCGACGACCACTCCGAGCACGGCCTCTTCATGCCATTCAAGTTGTAAATCCTCTCCAGAAAGAACCGCTTCAAGCGTATCTACGAAGTCTGTCTTTAGACGAGGTAAAACGACTTGCGTTTCCGGATCGCCAAAACGGGCATTGAACTCAATGACTTTTGTGCCCTTTTCAGTGGCGATCAACCCGGCATATAATATTCCTGTAAAACTCCGATTCTCAGAAATCATCGCATTTACCGTGGGTTTAAGAATCGTTTCGACTGCAGTCTGGATCATTTCATCGGATATTTGCGGTACCGGTGAATATGCACCCATTCCACCTGTGTTCGGACCCTGATCTCCATCAAAAACCCGCTTATGATCTTGAGCTATGACCATCGGATACACTTTTTCCCCATTAACGAATGCCATCAATGAAAATTCCTCGCCATCAAGGAATTCCTCAATAACGACTTTGGCAGATGCTTCCCCGAACTTTGCTCCGACTAGCATATCATGGATGGCGTCTAACGCCTCTTCCATCGTCATAGCAACTACGACACCTTTTCCTGCTGCCAAACCATCCGCTTTTATGACAATGGGGGCACCCATTTTTTCGATATATGCTTTTGCTGAATCATAATCAGAAAATGTTTCATATTCCGCTGTCGGAATGCTATAGTTCTTCATTAAATCTTTAGCAAAGGATTTACTTCCCTCGATGACAGCAGCACGGCCATTAGGGCCAAATACCTGTAATCCTGCCTCCGCAAAATCATCTGCAAGTCCATTCAACAATGGTGTTTCGGGCCCGATCACCGTTAATGCAACTGCATTATTCTTGGCAAAGGCAACCAATTCCCTGTGATTATTTTCATCAATTGGAACAAGAGTCGCTACATCGGTCATCCCTGGATTTCCCGGTGCTGCAAAAACGGTCCCAACCCGTTTACTTTCAAATAGTTTGCGGGCTATGGCATGCTCCCTGCCGCCCCGGCCAATTACTAGTACATTCATTATCGCACCTCGTTTTTGATTAATGTTTAAAGTGACGAATTCCTGTAAACACCATTGTAATCCCATATTCATCAGCTTTCTTGATCGAATCCTCATCTTTAACAGATCCACCAGGCTGAATGATTGCCGTGACGCCCGCTTTTGCTGCCGCTTCTACAGTATCATCCATTGGGAAGAATGCATCTGATGCCAATGCACTTCCTGTCGCTCTTTCCCCAGCTTGTTCCAGAGCAATTTTTGCAGCTCCCACACGGTTCATTTGACCTGCGCCAACACCTAATGTCATTTGATCGTTACAAACCACTATTGCATTCGACTTGACATGTTTCACGATTTTCCAGCCAAGTTCCATGGCTTTCCACTCTTCAGGTGTAGGCTCACGTTTCGTTGCCACTTTTACCTCTGCATCCTTTAAGCTATGTGCGTCCCGATCTTGAATAAGCAATCCGCCTTCAATGGATGTCAATTTACGTTCAGGCTTTTTAACCGCGTCAAAATCGATCGTTAATAAACGAAGGTTTTTCTTGCTTGTCAATACTTCCACTGCCTCTTGTGTAAACCCAGGGGCAATGATGATTTCAAGGAAAATTTCATGAAGCTTTTCCGCAGTCGCTTTATCGACTTCACGGTTCAAAGCGATGATCCCACCGAAAATGGAGGTGGCATCTGCCTCATAAGCTTTTTCATATGCTTCCAAAATAGTCGCACCGACGCCGACGCCGCAAGGATTCATATGTTTGACTGCAACTGCAGCAGGCTCATTGAATTCTTTTACGATTTGAAGTGCTGCATCAGCATCATTGATGTTGTTGTATGATAGTTCTTTTCCATGTAATTGCTTCGCTTCTGCAATTGAGAAAACGGAACCAAGCGGTTTTTTATAGAATGCGGCTTTTTGATGTGGATTTTCCCCATAACGAAGCGACTGTTTCAATTCATAGGTAACAGTCAATGATTCAGGATTTTCTTCATCGGCAAGCTCTGTCATATACTCTGAAATAACTGCATCATATGCTGCTGTATGACGGAAAACTTTTGCAGCCAGGCGGCGATTCGTGGTTTTTGTTACCCCGCCGTTTTGTTTCAGCTCAGCCAACACGGTAGGATAATCATTGGAATCAACGATAACAGTCACATATTCGTGGTTTTTAGCAGAAGAACGAAGCATTGTCGGTCCACCGATATCGATGTTTTCAATAGCATCTTCCACAGTGACTTCCGGTTTGGAAATAGTCGCTTGGAATGGATATAGGTTTACACAGACAAGTTGAATGGGTTCAATGTTATGCTCAGCAAGCTGTGCTGCGTGACCTTTGTCATCATGTTTTGCCAACACTGCTCCATGGACATTCGGGTGAAGCGTTTTAACACGTCCATCCAAAATTTCCGGGAAACCGGTGACGTCACTGATTCCAATTACCTCAATACCATTTTCCTGAAGCGTTTTTTTGGTACCGCCTGTAGAAATGATTTCAAAACCTGCTTCAATTAAACCTTGAGCAAATTCTACGATACCTGTTTTATCCGATACACTAATTAATGCGCGTTTCTTCATGTTATGTTGGTCCCTCCATTAAGTAAGTTTCTTGTGGCATAGCTCCTGCAAAACTGATGGATACAGGTCATGCTCCATTTCCTGTATCCTTTTTTGAAGGATGTCTCTCGTATCCCCTTCAAGAATCGGCACTGTTTTTTGGGCAATGACCGGTCCTGTGTCCATTCCATCATCAACATAATGAACGGTTACCCCCGTTTCCTTCACTCCGGCATCAAAGGCCTGGCCAATTGCATCCTTGCCTGGAAAACTTGGCAGAAGTGAAGGGTGGATGTTCACAATCCTCTGTGAATACTTTTGTAATAATGTCGGACCGATCAAACGCATATAACCAGCAAGAATGATGAACTCTATCTCATACTGGCGAAGTTTTTCCAGGATTTCCGATTCATATTCAGTCTTGTTGGAGTAATTCTTTGCTGAAAAGGAGAAAGAGTCAATATTCTCAAGCTTTGCTCTCTCAAGCACATATGCGTCTTCACGATCGCATACGACAAGACAGATTTCCGCCTCCAACTTTCCACTTTTTATTGCTTCAGCAATTGATTGAAAATTACTACCATTACCTGATGCAAAGACAGCAAGGCGTCTCATTATTTAAACGACACTCCATTTCCATCCACGATCGTTCCAATAATTGAGGCTTCTTCACCGCAAGACTTTAGGTGGGCTAGCACATCCGATGCCACTTCTTTTTTGACGACAGCCGTCATCCCAATACCCATATTGAAGATATTGAACATTTCCTCTTTTACAAGGTTCCCTTTTTCTTCAAGGAATGAAAATATAGTTGGAATTTCCCAGCTTCCAAGCTCGATTTCAACACCGCATCCTTCAGGAAGGATACGCGGAATATTCTCGATGAATCCTCCACCGGTGATATGGGCAAGACCATTAACCTCAAATTTTTCCAACGTCGATAAAACAGACTTCACATAGATTTTCGTCGGTTTTAATAATTCCTCACCCAACTTGCAATCCAGTTCCGGTACGAAGTCATGAAGCCCCATGCCTGAGTCTTCAAGAAGGATTTTACGAACAAGTGAATACCCATTACTGTGGATGCCGCTTGAAGCGAGTCCAATAACGACATCACCAGCCGAAATCGCTTCACCAGTAATCAGACGTGATTTTTCAACGGCACCTACAGTAAAACCTGCCACATCGTATTCTTCCGTCTCGTACATGCCCGGCATTTCAGCCGTTTCTCCACCGATTAAAGCACAGCCCGCCTGCTCACAGCCATCTGCAATTCCTTTGACGATCATTTCAATTCGTTCAGGATCTGCTTTACCGCAGGCAATATAATCTAAAAAGTATAAAGGTGCAGCACCTTGAACGACAACATCATTGACGCACATAGCTACACAATCCACTCCAATTGTATCGTGTTTATCCATCATGAACGCTAACAAAAGTTTTGTTCCCACTCCATCCGTACCAGAAATGAGCACAGGTTCTTTAAGGTTCAAGGAAGATAAATCAAACATGCCGCCGAAACCGCCCAGACCATTCATTACTTCTGGACGAAATGTGCGCTTTACATGTTTTTTCATTCGATTTACCGCTTCATAACCAGCCTCAATATCCACACCAGCCTGTTTATATGCATTAGCCATTTGAAATCCTCCTCCGAAAATCAATCATCATTGCCGACTTGATTAACATTTTGTTTTTTCTCGTTCGTATTCAAAAATTTCAGTCGGATAATTTCCGGTGAAACAAGCTAGGCATGAACCGCGCGTTTCTCCAGGAAACGGTCGTCCAATTGCTTCGACCATACCTTCGACACTTAGAAAAGTTAAGGAATCAGCTTCAATGATTTCCCTTATTTCCTCCACAGATTTTGAGCTTGCAATCAGTTCTTCCTTTTTAGACGTGTCTATGCCATAAAAACATGGATTCTTGATCGGTGGTGAGCTGATTACTACATGCACTTCTTTCGCTCCGGCATCTTTTAACATGCGGACAATCCTTCTGCTCGTTGTCCCGCGGACGATTGAATCATCAACCATTATGACCCGCTTGCCTTCCACTACCCCTCTTACAGGTGATAGTTTCATCTTTACGCCTTGTTCACGCAGACTTTGTGATGGCTGAATGAAAGTCCGTCCAACATAACGATTCTTTATTAAGCCCATTTCATAAGGAATGCCCGCAGCTTCAGCATAGCCAATCGCTGCCGAGATGCTGGAATCAGGTACACCTGTAACTACGTCTGCTTCAATTTTGGTTTCGAGTGCCATTTGCTTACCAAGGTTTTTCCGTGCCGTATGAACATYGATACCATCAATGTTGCTATCCGGACGGGAAAAATACACGTACTCCATCGTGCACATTGCCTGTTGGCTGGAAAGCGAAAAGTATTCGGATGTGATTCCCTCATCATTTATGACAACGAGTTCACCCGGCTCAATATCTCGGATGAATTCCGCGCCTACAATATCAAGTGCACATGTTTCAGATGCAGCGAAATATGCATCGCCTATTTTCCCCAAGGAAAGTGGACGGAAGCCATGCGGATCTCTTGCCATGATCATTTGGGTTTCGGTCATGATGACAAAGGCATAGGCTCCCTTCAGCATACTTAAACTGTTCTTCACAGAATCTCTTACATCCGAGTAGCCGGAGCGTTTAATCAGATGGGCCAGAACTTCCGTATCAGAGGTCGTTTGAAAAATGCTTCCTTGTCCTTCAAGCTGTGCTTTTAATTGATGGGCATTGACTATATTCCCATTATGAGCAAGGGCCAGCCCTCCTGTATGAGAATTGAACAGGAAAGGCTGAACATTTTGATACCCGCCGCCGCCTGCCGTTGTATAACGGACATGGCCTATTGCCGCTTTACCGCTACCGGAAAGTGCCTGCATTTTTTCCGCAGTGAATATCTCTGTGACAAGTCCTTCGCCCTTAGAGATGGACATCTGCTCACCATCCGTCACGACGATGCCCGCTCCCTCTTGACCACGATGTTGCAAGCTATGCAAACCGTAGTAAGCAAGCTGCGCTGCATCGGGATGTCCCCAGACTCCAACAACACCACACTCTTCGTTTAGGCTTCTTATTTCAGCAAGCATGGTATGGCTCCCTTCCAAGCTGTTTGTAAATCTTCAACGTCCGCTTCCAATACTTTGCTATCACTTGTTGCCACGACTAATTTATTATCAGCCGTTACTGAGCCTATGCAAATCGCATCTTCAACAAGAGCTTCAAATGACGCTTGATTTTCAGGATTGATGGACAGTAAGAATCGTGATTGCGTTTCACTGAATAATTCAGATACAGGTTCCCCGGATATATTCACTTTTGCTCCTAGTTTGCTTGCCCCGAATAAAGATTCAGCTAAAGCCACTGCCAAACCGCCTTCCGAAAGGTCATGGGCTGATGCAACAAGTCCTTTTTGGATTGCTGTCAGAATTTGCTGCTGACGTTTTTGTTCAAGGTCCAAATCAAGTTCTGGAGCGCGTCCAAAGATTCTACCCTCGAGCATTTTCTGTAATTCACTGCCTCCGAATTCCACTTTCGCTTCGCCAACCACGTAAATCAAATCGGATTCATTTTTAAATGTTTGTGTTGTGATGTGCTTAAGGTCATTGACTAGACCAACCATTCCAACTACAGGCGTCGGATAAATCGCTTCACCATTCGTTTCATTATAAAGGGAAACATTTCCGCCGATTACAGGAGTACTTAAGCTTCTGCAAGCTTCACTCATACCGTCTGCCGCTTTTTCCAGTTGCCAGAATATTTCTGGTTTTTCTGGATTCCCAAAATTCAAGCAATCCGTAATCGCTAAAGGTTCCGCACCCGAGCAAATGATGTTACGGGCTGCTTCAGCCACAGCGATTTTGCCGCCTGTTTCAGGATCTAAATAAATAAAGCGGGAGTTACAATCCGTCGTCATGGCAAGGGCTTTATTCGTACCACGTACACGCACTACCGCTGCATCCGATCCAGGTGAGACGACTGTATTCGTGCGGACCATGTAATCATACTGGTCGTAGACCCATTCCTTACTCGAAATTGTCGGTTGCTTCAATAGGGATACCAATGTTTCTTTATAATCTTCAATGACTGGCACTTCTGCCGTCATGCTTTGGAAGTCACGGAAATATTGCGGCTCTGCAGATGGCTTGTGATAAATAGGAGCTTCTTCAGCCAATGCATCAACCGGAACCTCGGCAACGATTTCACCTTGATGGGAAAGTGTTAGATTTTTATCATCCGTTACTTCACCAACAGCAACCGCTTCTAGGTTATATTTCGTAAACAAGTCGACGATTTCCTGTTCGCGTCCTTTAGTGACAACGATCAGCATCCGCTCTTGTGATTCAGAAAGCATCATTTCATATGCTGTCATTCCCGTTTCACGCTGCGGTACCAAATCCAGGTTCATTTTTATTCCTGAGCCAGCTTTACTCGCCATCTCGGCAGATGAGCTTGTAAGACCTGCTGCTCCCATATCCTGAATGCCAACAAGGGCATCATTTTGAATCAATTCAAGGCATGCTTCCAAAAGCAGTTTCTCCATGAATGGATCGCCTACTTGTACGGCAGGCCGTTTCTCTTCCGAAGACTCTGATAGCTCTTCAGATGCAAATGTTGCTCCATGAATGCCATCACGTCCAGTTTTGGCACCCACATACATCACTGTGTTGCCCACTCCATGCGCTTGGCCTTTTTTAATGTCCTTATGATCGATCAAACCGACACACATTGCATTGACAAGAGGATTTCCTTCATACGATGGATCAAATTGAATTTCTCCGCCGACAGTTGGAATTCCGATACAATTCCCGTATCCTGCAATCCCTGCAACCACTTCTTTAAATAAATATTTCACGCGATCATTGTCTAGCTCACCGAAGCGAAGTGAGTTCAACATCGCGATCGGACGGGCTCCCATGGAGAAAACATCACGGATAATTCCGCCGACACCGGTAGCAGCACCTTGATAAGGCTCTATTGCCGAAGGGTGGTTATGACTTTCAATTTTAAAAACGACAGCCTGATCGTCACCGATATCAACGATACCTGCTCCTTCACCAGGACCTTGCAGCACTTTCTCCCCTGTAATCGGGAATTTCCTTAAGATGGGTTTTGAATTTTTGTAGGAACAATGCTCTGACCACATAACCGAAAACAAACCAGTTTCCGTATAATTCGGCAGTCTGCCTAAGATTTTCTCCACCATTGCAAATTCATCATCGGATAGTCCCATTGTTGCGTACAATCGATCCGATTTAATTTTTTCCGGACTTGGTTCAAGCTGTAATAACATGTGATTCCCTCCAGTTTTTTACGATGGATTGAAAAATCTTTAAGCCGTCTTTACTGCCAAGCAGCGAATCAACAGCACGTTCGGGATGAGGCATCATTCCGAGGACATTTCCTTGTTCATTTGTAATTCCCGCTATTTGCTCCAAGCTTCCGTTTGGATTTTCACCATCATACGTGAACAAGATGCGGTTATTTTGTTTTAATTCAGCCAATGTTTCATCATCGCAGTAGTAATTCCCTTCACCATGTGCCACAGGGATCGTAATCGTTTCATTTAATTCATATCCTGTCGTGAACATCGATTGGTTATTTTCAACCTTCAGTCCTACATTGCGGCAAATGAATTTCAAGCCTTCATTACGGCGCATCGCTCCAGGTAAAAGTCCTGCTTCAAGTAAAATCTGAAAACCATTGCAGACACCCAAGACAGGCTTTCCTGCTTGTGCCGCTTTTACGACTTCAGCCATTACATTCGAAAAGCGTGCAATTGCTCCAGAGCGTAAATAGTCTCCATAAGAGAAGCCTCCAGGAAGGAGAATCCCATCATACTGATCTAGATTGTCTGTAGAGTGCCAAACATACTCCACTTCTTCCCCCAGTGCATCCTTTATCGCATGGTACATATCGACATCACAATTGGAGCCAGGGAAAACTATGACAGCAAATTTCATTGGGTGATAACCTCCTCAACATCATAACGGTAAGCTTCAATTACCGTATTGGCCAATAGTTTTTCACACATTTCCTTCACAAGTTGATCTAAATCACGATCCGTATCCTTAATTGTAAGTTCAATGTATTTCCCCACTCGAACATCACTAACTTCGTTATATGTCAAGCTATGAAGTGATTGTTGCACTGCTGCTCCCTGTGGATCTAATACACTTTCGCGTAGTGTGATATATACCTTAACCTTATACATGTTGAGTGCCCTCCAACTTTGCTAGTATTTTTTCGTAAGCATCTGTTAAACTTCCTAAATCACGGCGGAATACATCTTTGTCTAATTTTTCGTTCGTGTTAATATCCCATAATCGGCAGGTATCAGGTGAAATTTCATCTGCCAGCAGAATGTCTCCATTCGGGGTTTTGCCGAACTCTAATTTAAAATCAATCAATTTAATGTCCAACTCTTTAAAGAAAGACGTTAAGACGATACTGATTTCTTGTGCCTTTTCTTTTAAAATCGCTACATCTTCCTTGCTTGCAAGTTCCAATTCTTCAATATGGTCTTCCGTTAACAGAGGATCGCCGAGCTCGTCGTCTTTATAGTAAAACTCAATCAGCGTTTTCTTGAGCGGCTGGCCTTCTTCAATGCCAGTCCTTTTAGAAAAACTGCCGGCAGCCGTATTTCTGACAACGACTTCTAGCGGAATGATGGATACCCTTTTGACTAGCTGCTCCCGTTCGGAAAGCATTTCAATAAAATGAGACGGGATATTCTCTTGGGCAAGCTTTGAAAATAGTAAGCTAGTAATTTGATTATTCAACTTACCTTTTCCGGCAATCTCGGACTTCTTCTCACCATTGAATGCCGTTGCCGAATCCTTGTATTCCACCCATACTATTTCACTGTTGTCCGTTGCAAAAATCTGTTTCGCTTTTCCTTCATACAACAATTCTCGTTTTTCCATCTGTCCAGACCCCCACATTGTGAATATTATGAATCTTCCTGCCATTGATCAGGCTTGGCAAACATATCACCATTAAAGGTGCCATGTTTGCCGCCTTCACTTTTATAAACCTAAACGATCAAAGATTACATCAACATTTTTCAGGTGATGTGTAGGATCGAAACAATCATCAAGTTCTTCTTTCGTAAGCAAGCTTGTGATTTTATCATCCTTTTCGATCAGGCTTCTGAATGGAACCTGAAGCTCCCATGCTTCCATCGCTTTCGGCTGAACCGTATCATAAGCTTCTTCACGGACAAGTCCTTTATCGATAAGGGATAGCAGCACACGTTGTGAGAAAATCAATCCCAGCGTACGGTCCATATTGCGTTTCATATTTTCTGGATAAACGGTCAAGTTCTTCACTATGTTGCTGAAACGGTTCAGCATATAGTTTAATGCGATCGTTGCATCCGGCAAGATGATGCGCTCAGCAGAAGAATGCGAAATGTCACGCTCATGCCATAATGGCACATTCTCATATGCTGTCATCATGTAACCGCGGATTACACGAGCCATACCCGTCATATTTTCAGAACCGATTGGATTCCGTTTATGAGGCATTGCAGAAGATCCTTTTTGTCCTTTTGCAAAGAATTCTTCCACTTCGCGTGTTTCACTTTTTTGCAAGCCGCGAATTTCCACTGCAAACTTTTCAATAGATGTCGCAATTAAAGCCAATGTACTCATATAATGTGCATGGCGATCGCGTTGCAATGTTTGTGTTGAGATTGGCGCTGCTTCAAGGCCAAGCTTTTCACAAACGAATTTTTCAACGAACGGGTCGATGTTTGCGTAAGTTCCGACAGCCCCAGAGATTTTCCCAACCTCTATGTTCTTTCTTGCTTCTTCAAAACGTTCGACATTGCGTTTCATTTCTTGATACCAAAGTGCCAGTTTCAACCCAAATGTGGTCGGTTCCGCATGAACTCCATGTGTACGTCCCATTTGAACCGTGTATTTATGTTCTTTCGCTTTGTTTTTCAGGATCTCCACGAAGTTATTTAAATCCTTGGCAAGGATCTCATTCGCCTGCTTTATCACATATGAAAGAGCTGTATCCACCACATCAGTGGAAGTCAGTCCGTAATGGACCCATTTCCGTTCTTCACCCAACGTTTCGGAAACCGCACGTGTAAAAGCAACAACATCATGGCGTGTATCTTTTTCGATTTCATTGATACGGTCGACATCGAATGTAGCATTTTCGCGAAGAAGCTTCACATCTTCTTTTGGAATGACACCTAGCTCTGACCATGCTTCACAAGCTAAGATTTCAACTTCCAACCACGCATTAAAGCGGTTCTTTTCTGTCCAAATGTTTCCCATCTCTGGGCGGGTATAACGTTCAATCATTTTACTTCCTCCGTTTCAACCTGTTGATTCCATATTTTGCTTCGATCACTTTCCAAAAGAGCTTCCTCAATCGTTGGACGTAAAATATTCACATGACCCATTTTCCGCTTAAGCTTGGCTTCTTTCTTACCGTAAAGGTGAACCTTCCAATCTGAAAGCGTCGGAATTTCATCCAACAAGGGTTCGATATGCTCACCAAGGATGTTTATCATTACCACAGGCTTCAATAACGCCGTATTTCCGAGAGGCCAATTGCAGACAGCCCTTATATGCTGTTCAAACTGTGAAGTCTCACATGCCTCCATTGTATAATGGCCTGAGTTATGTGGTCTTGGCGCTAATTCATTAATGATGATATCATCCTGAGCGGTTAAAAACATCTCGACTGCCAATGTCCCCACCAAATCAAGTTTCTCTGCAAGCTGCAAAGCTTCATCAATAGCTTTCCGTTCAGCTTGGATACTGATACGGGCCGGAACAATGCTTTTATGAAGAATGTTTTCAATATGAATGTTTTCCGCAATCGGAAAATGACTTGTCTCGCCATCAGCCTTACGCGTCACGATGATGGATATTTCTTTCACGAAAGGAATCCAGGCTTCCAGCACACATATACCTGTTTTGAGCAGGGATTCAGCCTTTTTGATATCGGCTTCTTCCTTAATGACCAACTGCCCTTTTCCATCATAACCGCCCCGCGTCGTTTTTAACACACTAGGGTACCCTAATTTCTCTATATGAAGGTAAATTTCTGAAATATCCTGTATTTCCTGATATGGAGCAACGGAAGCTCCTGCATCGGATATGGCTTTTTTTTCTGTCAATCTATCCTGTGTCAACTTTAATAATTCTGAGCCCTGTGGAAGAAATGCATGTTGCTTTAACCAATCCAAGGCTTCCGAACTGATATTTTCAAACTCGTATGTTATGACATCACTGACGTCAGCTAACCTTTTCAATGCTTCGATATCATCATAAGCACCAATGATTTCAATATCCGCCACTTGAGCACATGGGCCTTCTGCAGTCGGCTCAAGGACCGCTATCTTAAAGCCCGATGCCTTAGCTGACAAGGCCATCATCCTGCCCAATTGCCCACCGCCGATAATTCCAATGGTCTGTCCCGGTAATATGATTGTATTATTTAAGTTGTTCACTGCTCTGTAACACCTTTTCTCTGGTTTCGTCTCGTAAAGCCTCTAGCCTATCAGCAATGTCAGAATCAAAAGCCGCTAACATTTGAGCCGCTAACAAACCGGCATTGACTGCGCCGGCTTTTCCGATCGCAACCGTTGCAACCGGTACGCCACCAGGCATTTGAACAATCGATAATAACGAATCCAACCCATTTAATGCCTTCGACTGTATTGGCACGCCAATCACAGGGACAATCGTTTTAGCGGCGGTCATACCTGGTAGATGTGCAGCCCCGCCTGCTCCGGCAATAATCACTTTAATATCTCTATCTTTTGCACTCTCTGCATATTCAAATAATAAATCCGGCGTCCGATGGGCGGAAACGACTCTTTTTTCATAGGGGATCTCAAGCTGTTCCAATGATTCACAAGCGTACTTCATCGTTTCCCAATCCGAGACACTACCCATAATAACCCCAACTTGCGGTTTCATATCATCTTTCCCTCCAACACTCATATTATGGCGTCCCGAGTATGCAGACAGACGCTTATCATTTATCTATAATTCATTGTAAATTAAAAAACCGGACAGGTTGCTTCCTCATAGAGAAAGCAACCTGTCCGGAAAAGAAAGCCCTTTTGGAAATACAAAAAGACTTGGCTAGTTTCCGAAATAGTCAGATGCTTTTCTCATAGTCCGATGATTTACGGTCATCAGGTAGAAACTTTTGGGCCATATCCCCATGATTATATGAGATGTATTAATGTAACTTCATCTTACCTTCCGGCCATTTTAATGTCAAGTTAAAATCGAATATTTTTACATGATATTAATTAATCGTTCGTGTTTTACTCAATTAGCTTTGCTTCGAATACAATTTTTCGATTAACTGGCACATAATGGACTTTGCCATTCTCAATTCTCTCGGCAAAGATAGGCTCTTCCGTTCGCCTTACGGGAAAGTAACCTGCCGCTTTAATTCGATCCAAACATGCATCGATCGTCTCTCCCTCGATAACTTCAAACTTTTCCTTACTCTTCTTACTCACAATACCGATCCCTTCATGGTTCTATATTTGTCAGCCTTCTTCCTTACCCATCCAACTTGCATATTATCAATTAAATTCTTCCTAGTATAATGAAAAGAATAAATAAAGACAAGAATGCATGTAAATAAAATCGATTACTTTATAATGGTAATTCCATAATACCTCAGAATATGATGCCCCTGTCTTCCGTAAAAACATCAACACTCATATACTGTACATCTCCTTCAATATCCTGCCC
>NZ_JBFUIQ010000032.1:0-44562 GCF_056401795.1 Peribacillus sp. P4_D6 | reverse complement strand
ATGTTTATGGCCTTTTTGCTGATATCATCGATAAAGAAGAGGTTTAAGGGAAAATTGTAAGCCGGAAGAGTTCATTCTCTTCTGGTTTTTTTACCATGAAAATTGAAGGACCTATTGAAGAAAGGTCCAAAAAAGAAGCGGAAAATGAAAAAAATAATGCTTTGCAAACACGTGGTAAGGAGTTTAACTTGACATCAAATAAACAAGGCTTTACAATATAAACTTGTAAAGGGTTTTCACTTAACAGCAGGGAGGCTTGCTAAGATGCTTGAAAAGACAACGCGGATTAATTATTTGTATGACTTTTACCAATCGTTGTTAACAGAGAAGCAGCAGAGCTACATGTCCCTCTACTATCTGGATGATTACTCTCTTGGCGAGATTGCCGATGAATACGAAGTCAGTAGGCAGGCAGTCTATGATAATATAAAAAGAACAGAAGCGATGCTTGAGGAATATGAAGCAAAGCTATTGTTATTTCAAAAATTTCAAGAGCGTAACCAGTGGATTGCGAATATGAAGGGACTCATAGAAAAGGAATCCTTTTCAAAAGAGAAGCTGCTAGACGCAATCACAACGCTTGAGAAGTTGGATTAGGAGGCGGCAATATGGCATTTGAAGGATTGGCCGACCGACTGCAGAGCACGATGCAAAAGATCCGTGGAAAAGGGAAGGTCAACGAAGCGGACGTTAAAGAAATGATGCGTGAAGTTCGATTGGCCCTGCTTGAAGCGGATGTTAACTTTAAAGTCGTGAAGGATTTTGTAAAACGTGTCAGTGAACGTTCGGTAGGTCAGGAAGTGCTGAAAAGCTTAACCCCCGGTCAACAGGTAATTAAAGTAGTTAAGGAAGAATTGACTGAGCTGATGGGCGGCGAACAGARCAAGATTGCCGTTGCCTCGAAACCACCGACTGTCATTATGATGGTAGGTCTTCAGGGTGCTGGTAAAACGACGACCACCGGAAAGCTTGCCAATCTTCTTAGAAAAAAATACAACCGCAAGCCATTGCTCGTTGCGGCTGATATTTACCGTCCGGCGGCGATTAAGCAGCTCGAAACACTTGGCAAACAATTAAGCATGCCTGTTTTCTCCCTTGGGGACCAGGTCAGCCCTGTTGAAATTGCCAAACAGGCAATTGAAAAAGCTAAGGAAGAACATCATGACTATGTGTTGATTGATACCGCAGGCCGTCTTCATGTGGATGAAAACTTGATGGGCGAACTGAAGGATATCAAAGAGTTGACAAAACCTGATGAAATCTTCCTGGTTGTCGATGCGATGACAGGTCAGGATGCGGTCAATGTAGCCCAAAGCTTCAATGAACAGCTAGGCCTGACAGGAGTCGTTTTAACGAAACTTGATGGGGATACACGTGGTGGTGCGGCACTTTCAATTCGTTCAGTCACCGACACGCCGATCAAATTCGTCGGTATGGGTGAAAAATTGGATGCACTTGAAGCGTTCCATCCAGAACGGATGGCGTCAAGGATCCTCGGCATGGGTGATGTATTGACCCTTATCGAAAAAGCACAGGCCAATGTAGATGAAGAAAAAGCGAAAGAATTAGAGAAAAAGATGCGTACCGCCACTTTTACCTTTGATGATTTCCTTGATCAGCTTGGTCAGGTGCGGAATATGGGACCGCTTGATGATATTCTGAAAATGATTCCCGGTGCGAATAAAATGAAAGGGATGGACAACCTTCAGATCGATGAGAAACAGATCGGTCATGTTGAAGCTATCATCCGTTCAATGACAACGCATGAAAAGGAACATCCGGAAACCATGAATGCATCCCGCAAGAAACGGATTGCAAAAGGAAGCGGCAGATCGATTCAAGAAGTGAACCGTCTACTGAAGCAATTCGAAGAAATGAAAAAGATGATGAAACAGGTTACGAACATGCAAAAAGGAAAGAAAAAGGGATTCAAATTCCCGTTCATGTAAGGTTTATTTCAGGTTAAAACTGAGGCGAATACGGGTCGAAGCCATGTATTTCAACACTTTTTTTACCTGTTAAGAAAAAAACCTTTACAAACATGCAAGACATTTGATATTATACTATCTTGTGTGAAACTATTCGGAGGTGCTTATTTAAAATGGCAGTAAAAATTCGCTTAAAACGTATGGGAGCTAAAAAATCTCCTTTCTATCGTATTGTAGTTGCAGATTCTCGTTCACCACGTGACGGACGTTACATTGAAGTGGTAGGAACTTATAACCCGGTTGCTCAACCAGCTAAAGTTGAAATCAACGAAGAGCTTGCTCTTAAATGGTTACAAGATGGAGCTAAACCATCTGATACAGTTCGTAACTTATTCTCTACACAAGGCATCATGGAAAAATTCCATGTTGCAAAAAACAGCAAGTAATCGACGGTAGTTGATGAAAGCACTTATTGAAACGATTGTTTCAGCACTTGTGGATTATCCGGAAGAGGTCATTGTGACCTCCAAGGAAGAATCCGACCGGATTGTTTATATCCTCTCCGTTCATAAAGAGGATATGGGCAAGGTTATCGGTAAACAAGGGCGTGTTGCTAAGGCGATTCGGACTGTGGTATATGCAGCAGGATCTTCACAGCAGAAGAAAATCTATTTGGAGATTTCCGAATAAGGAGGGTTAATACCCCTCCTTTTTTTGTACTTCAAGATAGTGAAATTTCGACTTGGATCCTAATTGAATAGACCCGGACTTTAAACTTTACGCCTTTTAAGACGCATCTTTTATCGATTTACGTTATACTTAAGAGAATGACCCCCATTTCAAAAAGATTACCCCATCATACATATTTTTTGAAGGAAATAAGAAATCATAGATAATAGGAGGTGCTGGAATGAAAATTCTCCAAAATGTAATCGTTAACCAAGTATTAACGGAATCCAGCAAGAATCAGCTCCTCGAGAAATACAAGTCAAAACGCCTTCAGCTTCAAAAAGAGAGTGAACAGCTTCGCTTTGAACTGAAAAAACTTGAAAAAACAAGAACTCTCCAACCTGCTAGTCTCCGTGCTCATTTTGAAAAAGAAATAAACCAGAGGCAAGAAAAAATTAAACTGCTTGAATTTCAAATGGAGCAGTTGGAGATCCTTCCCGCAGGTAGTGAATTGAAGGAACGGGAAGTTCAAAGTATCATTGATGTGGAAATTGGGGCAGATTGGGACGAAATCATGGCAACGAAGACCATTGTCATAAAAGATGGAATCGTCTCGGAAATTCGTTAGAGGTGAAAGAATGGAAAAATGGTTTAATGTAGGTAAAATTGTCAACACACATGGTCTTTTAGGAGAAGTCCGTGTAATTTCTTCAACAGACTTTCCAGAAAAACGATACAAAGTGGGAAATACTCTGTATCTGTTTAGGGACACGGAGAAAAAACCCTTGCCCCTCATCATCAGGTCGCATCGCACCCATAAAAACTTTAACCTATTGACGTTCGAGAACTATTATAACGTCGGACAGGTCGAGGCATTTAAAAACGGGGTCCTGAAAGTGAAGGAAGCACAGCTTGGTAAATTGGACGAAGGTGAGTTCTACTTCCATGAAATCATCGGCTGTTCGGTATTTACGGATGAAGGAATGGAAGTTGGGGAAATCGTTGAGGTTCTTACGCCTGGTGCCAATGATGTTTGGGTCATTAAGAAAGCTGGCAGTAAGGACATCCTGATCCCGTATATTGAACAAATTGTTAAAGAAGTGGATATTTCCGCTAAAAAGGTCATTATTACACCGATGGAAGGACTTTTAGACTGATGAAAATCGATGTGCTTTCGCTTTTTCCAGAAATGTTCGAAGGGGTATTTGGTTCGTCAATCTTAAAAAAGGCTGCGGAAAAGCAGGCTGTTAGCTATAAGGTGACCAATTTTCGAGATTATGCAGATAATAAGCATTCGACGGTAGACGATTATCCTTATGGAGGCGGTGCCGGAATGGTATTAAAGGCACAGCCGATCTTTGATGCTGTGGAAGCTCTTAAAGGGCAAGGTGAGCTAACCCCAAGGGTAGTCCTCCTTTGTCCCCAGGGAGAGCGTTATACGCAGAAAAAAGCCGAAGAGCTTGCTGAAGTAGAACATCTCATTTTCATTTGCGGGCATTATGAAGGGTATGATGAGCGCATCCGGGAGCATGTCGTAACGGATGAAATATCTATAGGTGACTTTGTGCTTACAGGCGGGGAATTGGGCGCAATGGTCATTATTGACAGCGTTGTTCGCTTGCTGCCGGGCGTTTTGGGGAATGTTGACTCCCCGATCCTTGATTCCTATTCTTCTGGTTTGTTAGAGCATCCCCATTATACTAGACCTGCAGATTTCCGGGGGATGAAAGTTCCCGATCCGCTAATATCCGGGAATCATAAAAAAATCGATGAATGGCGGATGAAGGAATCTCTGCGCAGAACTTGGATTCGACGTCCGGATTTACTCGATAGTTATGAACTTTCGGAAGTTGAAAAAAAATTATTGTCCGAGATTAAAAAAGAAGACTGATGTCTATTGCATCGACGTTTAGAGTATGATAGGATATACCTTGTGACTTGGGCAAAATGCTCAGTCTTATAACGATGTTCCGCTGCAAACAATAAGTATTTGCAAGAGCGTCCAGGAGGAGTTGAAATCGATGCAAAATCTTATTAACGAAATCACAAAAGAACAACTTCGCTCAGATCTTCCATCATTCAGACCTGGTGACACAGTACGTGTACACGTAAAGGTTATTGAAGGAACTCGCGAACGTATCCAGTTGTTTGAAGGCGTTGTAATCAAACGTCGTGGCGGCGGAGTTAGTGAAACTTTCACAGTACGTAAGATCTCTTACGGCGTTGGAGTTGAACGTGCTTTCCCTGTTCACACACCAAAAATTGCGAAACTAGAAGTTATCCGTCACGGTAAAGTACGTCGTGCGAAACTTTATTACCTACGCGAACTTCGTGGTAAAAAAGCACGTATTAAAGAAATTCGTCGTTAATTCTTCGAATATCTTCATGCGGGTTTACCATGATCCACATAAGGTGAATAACCAAACAGTATCATGCAAAAAAAGGGAGCTTGTTTATCAGGCTCCCTTTTTGCACTTTAAGAAACGATGAATGCACATAGGGTGAAAGCTATATAGAATCCTGCTCGCTATAGCGTCTGCAACATGTTAAAATAATTGTTGATATGCTTCAAAAAGGGTGGATAAGGATGGCGAAAAAGAAAAATGAATTGTGGGAATGGACAAAGGCGGTCATAATCGCGGTTATAGCGGCGACGCTGATTCGTTATTTCCTCCTGGCTCCTATTGTTGTGGACGGCAATTCCATGATGCCGACATTAAAGGATACGGACCGCATGATCGTTAATAAAATCTCCTATTCGATTGGTGAACCCAAAAGATTCGACATTATCGTTTTCGAAGCTCCAGAAGGCAAAGATTACATAAAGCGGGTCATCGGATTGCCAGGGGAAAAAGTTGAATATAGAAATGATACTCTTTACGTGAATGGAAAAGCTTATGATGAGCCATACTTGGATGAATATAAAGAACAATTGATTGATGGCGGGGCTTTGACGGAACCTTTTACATTAAGTGATGTCATAGAACAAGGAACGGTGCCTGAAGATCACCTATTTGTCCTGGGGGATAATCGCCGTTTCAGCAAGGATAGCCGCCATATTGGTGTAGGTGTCGTTCCTTACGATAAAGTGTTAGGAAAAACTAAATTAGTTTATTGGCCGATCGAGGACTTTCGATTGGCGGAATAGTAGGAAGGTGGATTCCATTGACAATACAGTGGTTCCCTGGCCATATGGCCAAAGCAAGACGGGAAGTAACAGAGAAATTAAAACTGATCGACATTATCTTTGAACTTGTGGATGCCCGGATTCCGGCATCTTCACGAAATCCGATGATCGACGAAATCATTCAGCATAAACCGAGGGTCATCCTTTTGAATAAAGCTGATATGGCCGATCCGGCAAAAACGAATATGTGGCTGGAACATTATAAATCGCAGGGGAAAACGGCGATTGCCATTAACTCACAGGCAGGAAACGGTTTAAACCAGATTACAGCTGCATCCAAAAATCTTTTAAAAGAAAAGTATGAGCGGATGGAATCAAGAGGAATAAAGCCGAGAGCGATCCGTGCCATGATAGTTGGCATTCCGAACGTGGGGAAATCGACTTTAATCAATCGACTTGCCAAAAAGAACATTGCCAAAACAGGAAATACACCTGGAGTCACTAAAGCGCAGCAATGGATAAAAGTGGGTAAGGAATTGGAATTGCTCGACACGCCGGGGATTCTCTGGCCTAAATTCGAGGATCAAGAAGTAGGTTTGAAGCTTGCGTTGACAGGTGCGATCAAGGATACGATTTTAAACTTGCACGAAGTTTCATTATACGGCCTTCGCTTTTTGGAAAAAGAATACCCGGAAAGACTGAAATCCCGTTATAACCTGGATGTAATTCCACAGGAAACGCTCGAATTGTTTGATGCTGTCGGAAAGTTCAGGGGCTGTTTAGCATCTGGGGGCTTCATCGATTATGACAAAACCGCAGAGTTGGTCGTACGTGAAATCCGTTCAGAAAAGATGGGCCCGCTTACGTTCGAGGTTCCTTCGGATTATGAAAAAGATGATATCCCCGAATAAGATTAACATTGACTTGAGTGTTGTAATACGGAGCTGGAGTTGGATGTCGAAAAGATTTTTTCTTTTTGATGTCTCTTTTCCGCTCCGTATTTTTGTTTGAACTGTAGAAAGGAAGCAAGACTGCCGATAATTAAAATGATGGGTGATAAAAGATGATAACTGCAATGAGCATTAAGGAAATCTCCTTAAAGTTAAAGACGATAAGAGAGCCTGAAGATTTATTTTTACAGAAATGTCGGGAGGACGGTCGGAAGGGAGTAACCGACTTAGTAAACAAATGGCAAAGAACTTATGAAAAAGAACAACAGGTAAGGGATGCTTTCACGGAAATGACAGAGTTTGAAAGGCAATTAAGGAAACAGGGGTTTTCCATTCTCGCTGGCATCGATGAAGTGGGAAGAGGACCTCTGGCAGGACCGGTTGTGACAAGTGCAGTCATCTTGCCTGATTCTTTTTATTTGCCAGGGCTTAATGATTCTAAAAAGATTCCGGAGTCAAAAAGGGAACAGTTTTATGAGATGATTTTTAAGGAAGCGATATCCGTAGGTGTAGGTGTTGTACATAGCGAAGTAATTGATGAAATCAATATATATCAAGCTACGAAAAAGGCAATGGTGGCTGCAGTGAACGATCTGTCAGAACTTCCGGATCATTTGTTGATCGATGCGATGGAACTGGATGTGCCGATTCCCCAGCTTTCGCTCATAAAGGGTGACGCAAGAAGCATTAGCATCTCTGCGGCATCCATAATAGCCAAGGTGACTCGTGATAGGATGATGAAGGAATATGGTGAAAAATATCCGGAATATGGTTTTGAAAAGCACATGGGTTACGGGACAAGCCAACATTTAGAAGCGCTCGACATACACGGGCTTACACCTTGGCATAGAAGAAGTTTTGCGCCAGTTAAGGAAATCGCTGCACGAACGAAGGAATAAGGGGGGGTGAGTGGTGCAATCCATAGCAAGCAGTCAACCCGTAGCTTCACCCATTGAAATAAAAGGAACTGCGAGTTTGAAAACCGGCAAATCCTTTTCGGGAAGGTAAATAAGGTTTTTCTTAACCAAACGGCCGAGGTACAGTTTGGCCATCAAAAAATGGTTGCCACTCTTGATATCCCGCTTCGTACAGGAGTGAAGTATTGGTTTCAAGTGCAGCAACCAATTGAGGGGTCTGTCGTGTTAAAAGCTTTAGATTCCCCCAATTTGAACGTTTCTGGCTTAAAGGGAACAGTTGCACAATTGATCGCTCACCTCGGCATAAAACCTGAACCGGCCGCAACCAAGCTTGCCGAATACCTGCTGGCAAACCGCCTTCCGATAACCAAGGAGACTTTTCGATCCGCTTTGCAATGGTTAACAGCTGCTGATGCTGCAGAAGTTGGTCTGCCTGTAATAAAAACAATGTTCATTCAGCAACTGCCTTTTGTAAAAGGGGTATTTGATGCATTATTTACGCAGTCCAAAGGTGAACCTTTCCACAAACTCCTCAGTGGCTTCAGGCAGCAGCTGCAGGATGGTGGGGCAGTAACGGGGACTGCCTCCAAACTAAAGGAGGTATTGGACTCTTTACATGTTGTCAAACAGAACCAGCTTCAACAATTCGGTTTACAAAAACTTGTGACCACTTGGCTGAATTCCGATTCAACGCCAGAAATGAAATCCGGGGCATTTTCCCTGCTTCAAAAGACGGGTTTCGTTCCAAAGGGAATGACTGAATCCGTCTTTCTGGAAAGTTTAGTGGATGGAGCTGAGGTTAGGTCCGGTATTCCTAAAAATTCAGCGATTGATAAATTACACCAAGGATTGCAGCTGCTTTCCGAGGCTAAAGGCGGAGCATTTGCACATGTTGAAGAAATCGAAATGGCTATTAACCGCATATTGAATAGTCATGATCACGAGAAGGCAAAACTGCCGATCGATATCCACTCGATGCAGAGAAAAAACATTTCTGCAGAAAAACTCACCCCTCTTGCCTTTCATTTACTCCAGAATGCTTTTGCCGAAGCGATAGCTACAAAGGCAGTAGGCGGAAAAATAGAAGTGAATGACCTTATAGGCTACTTGAATATGGACACAGAGCAAGTAGCTGAGTCGAAGGGTAAAGCAGCTGAGTTACTGTTTAAGTCGCTTAATGAGCCTCCTGAGGCCCAATATGCTAGGATTAATGAGAAGCTGGTCCTTTCACATGTATTGGCAGCTGATTTTCAATCAATCGATTTTACCAATGGACCTTCTGTCGCACACCAACTGAAAGAAATGACCAAGATCCTTGGACTCCAGCTGGAACATGCACTCATTAATCTTCCAGGAGATGATATGGCGGATTTCCCCAATGATCTAGAGACACTTAAACCGCTGCTGCTTAAATTGCTGAATGAGCAAATTCCGGCAGCTATCAAGGAGATGGCAGAACAAATCCTGAATCGGATTACAGCGCAACAGATCCTTTCACAGGAAAACGGGCCGATTCAGAATTTACTCCTTACACTTCCACTCAATCTGGGGTCTACTCAAACGGATCTGACGTTACAATGGAGCGGAAGGAAGACAAAAGAAGGCAAAATAGACCCGGATTTCTGCCGAGTCCTATTTTATTTAGAATTGGAGGGCCTTGAAGAGACGGTCATCGACATGCAGGTTCAAAACCGAATCATAAAGGTGACGGTCATCAATGGGCATGGTGCAACCCTTGAAGAGGCGGCCGGTCAATATCTTAGCATCCTGAGAGAGAATCTTGGGAAAATGGATTACAGATTATCAGGAGTTTCGTTTGTAAATCCCGTATATGAAAAAGAGCGGGACCTTAGGGGGAAAGCGATTCCTTTTTCAGAAGCGGGTTCATATAGTGGAGTGGATATTCGAATATGATAAAAGATAAACGAAAAGAAGCCATTGCTTTAAAGTATGATCAAAAGACATCCAAAGCGCCCGTCATATTGGCCAAGGGGAAAGGGAAAACGGCTGAAACTATTATGGAAAAGGCCATGAAACACGATATACCGGTCCAAAGGGACGAATCGCTTGCTGCACTTTTAGGTCAATTGGATATAAATCAAACGATTCCGGAAGAATTGTATGGAGCTGTTGCAGAGGTATTTGCATTCATTTATAAAGTTGACAAGGGCATGAATCGGTAGGAGACTAACCATTTGGTTTCACCAATGGGTTTCTGTTGGTTTATGTAGAATATTAGGGAAATCACTGACGATTTTTCATTATATTAAAAAAATACTAAACTATTAGTTAAAGGACAAGGCCATGGCTTTGTCCTTTTGCTTTTCCTTTGAATCAAGACCAGGTTTTAACAGTAGTTTTTCATGAGGATATCTTTGGATCAAAAGATTGAAAAGGCTTTCATGGAAGTGTTTTTGATAGAAATATGACTCTATTTGTACTAGAATTGCAGATCCGAAATAAATGGTATTAATAAGAAAAAAACACAACGGCGCAGAAGGTTTTTTCTATTTTATTAAAGGATAAGGAAGTATATTATAATAATATTTCAAAAATTATGTGAAAGAATATTATGCACGAGGGAGAATTTTGTTGTAATATGATAGAGAAAACACGCATTAAATTTCAAAGTTGTTTTTTAGTAGATAAGGAGGATGGGAAATGAATATCCATGAGTATCAGGGGAAAGAGATATTGCGACAATACGGGGTATCCGTTCCAAATGGCCGGGTTGCCTTTACTGTTGATGAAGCAGTTGAAGCAGCGAAGGAGTTAGGTACGGAAGTTGTTGTCGTCAAAGCTCAAATTCATGCGGGCGGCCGCGGTAAAGCCGGCGGAGTCAAGGTAGCGAAGAATCTTGATGAAGCACGTACATATGCAGAAGAGATTCTTGGCAAGACACTGGTGACCCATCAAACGGGACCTGAAGGCAAGGAAGTTAAGCGTTTACTTATTGAAGAAGGCTGCGACATTACTAAAGAGTATTATATCGGGCTTGTCCTTGACCGTGCTACGGACAGTGTCGTATTGATGGCTTCTGAAGAAGGCGGTACGGAAATTGAGGAAGTGGCCGAAAAGACACCAGAGAAAATATTCAAAGAAGTAATCGATCCGGTTGTCGGCCTGACTGGTTTCCAAGCACGGAGGATTGCATTCAATATCAATATTCCGGCTTCACTTATAAATAAAGCTTCTAAACTGATGATTAACCTATATACAGCTTTCGTTGATAAGGATTGCTCAATCGCAGAAATCAACCCATTAGTGGTAACGGGCGACGGCGATGTAATGGCGCTTGATGCTAAATTGAATTTCGATGATAATGCGATTTACCGCCATAAGGACATCGCGGAGTACCGTGATTTGGATGAAGAGGATGCGAAAGAGATTGAAGCATCAAAACATGGCCTAAGTTACATATCGCTTGACGGAAATATCGGATGCATGGTTAATGGTGCCGGGCTTGCTATGGCGACGATGGACATCATTAAACATTATATGGGAGATCCGGCTAACTTCCTTGATGTTGGTGGCGGCGCCACTGAGGAAAAAGTAAAAGAGGCTTTCAAAATCATCCTTTCCGATCAAAATGTTAAAGGCATCTTCGTTAATATCTTCGGAGGAATCATGAAATGTGACATCATCGCTACAGGCGTCGTGGCTGCTGCCAAAGAGCTTGGACTGGATGTCCCTCTTGTTGTTCGTCTTGAAGGAACGAATGTGGACCTTGGCAAAAAGATTCTAAAAGAGTCAGGTTTAAATATTACGGCTGCTGAATCAATGGCAGATGGAGCACAAAAAATAGTATCACTTGTAGGATAATAGGCAGGGGGGAACATAATGAGCGTTTATATTAATAAAGATACGAAAGTGATCGTTCAGGGAATCACTGGTTCAACAGCATTATTTCATACAAAACAAATGTTGGAATACGGCACGAAAATCGTAGGGGGAGTCACTCCGGGTAAAGGTGGAACAGAAGTGGAAGGGGTACCTGTATACAATACAGTTTCCGAAGCTGTCACTGAAACGGGCGCGAGTGCATCTGTTATCTATGTTCCGGCACCATTTGCTGCCGATGCAATTCTTGAAGCCGTAGACGCGGAACTTGATCTTGCCATTTGTATCACGGAACATATTCCTGTACTGGATATGGTCAAGGTGAAGCGCTACATGGAAGGCAAAAAAACTCGCTTGATCGGACCGAACTGCCCGGGTGTCATTACTCCTGAAGAGTGTAAGATTGGTATCATGCCAGGGTATATCCACAAAAAAGGCCATGTAGGCGTAGTTTCCCGTTCTGGAACTTTGACATATGAAGCTGTTCACCAATTATCGCAAGCAGGCATCGGGCAATCTTCAGCTGTCGGTATCGGTGGAGATCCCGTTAACGGAACGGATTTCATTGATGTTTTAAAAGCGTTCAATGAAGATCCGGAAACACATGCGGTGATCATGATCGGGGAAATCGGCGGAACGGCAGAAGAAGAAGCGGCAATCTGGGTGAAGGAAAATATGACTAAGCCAGTTGTTGGTTTCATTGGTGGCCGTACTGCTCCTGCCGGTAAACGCATGGGACATGCTGGTGCCATTATCTCAGGAGGAAAAGGGACGGCTGACGAGAAAATCCGCGTCATGAACGAATGTGGAATTAAAGTTGCCGAAACTCCATCCGTAATGGGAGAAACATTGATTTCCGTTTTAAAAGAAAAAGATATTTACGAACCTTGTAAAACACATTGATTTAAGCTGGGCCGACCTTTTTGTGGGTCGGTCTTTATTTCCTCGAATTTCCTCGGGAGAGACCAAGTACATCACTATCAACCTACCTTTAAAAATATCCGATTAGGGGCGTTTCCGATTGAATAAAAAAGAAAAGTTAATCCATCTCCATCATTGCCGCGGAGCAGGATGGAAAACAATCCAAGCAATCATGTCCAAAGACCCATCATTATCTTCCCTGTTCACGACGAATTACGTTGAATGGGCAAAAATGCTCCCTATCCCTTCAAATAAGCTTAACCTCTTTCTCAAAGATTTACATTCACTCCATTCCATCGAAAAACTTAAAAAATACGAAGATAGCCAAATCCATTGTTTGACGATCTTCGATGATGAATATCCTTTTTTGCTAAAGCAAATATTCGATCCTCCGTGGGTTCTTTATTTTAAAGGTGATAAGAAGCTTTTAACAAGGAAGAATACTCTAGGTGTTGTTGGAACACGCAAGCCAACCTCGTATGGGCTGGAGGCCTTAAAAACGATTCTATTACCGCTTGTAAAGAAAAAGTTCGTGATCATAAGCGGAATGGCGGCTGGAATCGATGCAGAGTCACATAAGATCACATTAAGGGAAGGCGGAGATACGATCGGGGTTTTAGGCGGAGGGCTTAAGCAAATATATCCGAAATCCAATTTTACCCTTGCTGAAGAAATCATGAATAAAGGCCTGCTTATATCTGAGACTCCACCGGAAGTGAAGGCGGAACCATGGATGTTTCCACTTAGGAATCGAATCATCAGCGGATTATCACAGGGCGTATTCGTGGTGGAGGCAAAAGAAAGAAGCGGTTCCCTTATTACGGCACAAGCTGCTTTGGAACACGGCAGGGAAGTATTTGCGCTTCCAGGTAATGTTACGAGCCCTGAATCAATGGGTACCAATCAATTGATTTATGATGGTGCCAAACTTGTTTTTAGCTCCAGGCAGATCGAGGAAGAGTTTTGAACAATATAATATAGAAGATAGACGGAGAATCAAACGGGAAAATTGAAAAAATAGGTGCTTTTTTTGAAGGGTGGGTTGAATTATTAGACAAAAAGGTTGAAAATATTGTAAAACTGTTATAAGTTTTGCAAATGGCACCTCTTGTCAAAAAACTAGAAATAAATGAATCAGCATGCTTTGAAAAATAAAGAGGTGTTGACAAATGATTTTTGAATGATTAATAATAGTGAAGATTTATATTACCTCTTTGAGGAGGATTTATTGGATGTCAGAATACTTAGTGATTGTGGAATCGCCCGCAAAGGCGAAAACAATAGAACGTTACTTGGGAAAAAAATATAAAGTAAAGGCTTCCATGGGGCATGTACGCGATTTGCCTAAAAGTCAAATGGGTGTCGATGTTGAACATGAATATGAACCTAAATATATAACTATCCGCGGCAAAGGCCCGGTTTTAAAAGAATTGAAAACCGCTGCAAAAAAAGCGAAAAAAATCTATCTCGCGGCTGACCCCGACAGGGAAGGGGAAGCAATTGCCTGGCATTTGGCTCACAGTCTTGATGTTGACGTTAACTCAGATTGCCGCGTGGTATTCAACGAGATCACGAAAGAGGCTATCAAGGAATCATTTAAATCGCCTAGGCCAATAAATATGAAATTGGTTGATGCTCAGCAGGCAAGAAGGGTCTTGGACCGTTTGGTCGGATACAATATAAGCCCGTTATTGTGGAAAAAGGTGAAAAAAGGCTTAAGCGCGGGACGGGTCCAATCGGTTGCTGTACGGATGATCATTGACCGGGAGAAGGAAATCAAAGATTTTATTCCGGAAGAGTATTGGACAATCAAGGCTGATTTTGTAAAAGGGAAAGAACAGTTTGAAGGTTCTTTCTTCAGCCTTGGCGGCGAGAAGAAGGAATTAAATACCGAAGAGGACGTCAAAAAAGTGCTCGCTTCTTTAAATGGCGGCGAATTTACGATAGGAGCTGTGGCTAAAAAGGAAAGAAGGCGCAATCCAGCAGCACCTTTTACAACTTCTTCCCTGCAACAGGAAGCGGCACGTAAATTGAATTTCCGTGCGAAGAAAACCATGATGCTTGCTCAGCAGCTTTATGAAGGAATAGAGCTTGGCAAGGAAGGTACAGTCGGGTTAATCACTTATATGAGAACCGATTCGACCCGTATTTCAGATAGTGCCAAAGAGGAAGTCCATGCGTTCATTCAAAATAATTATGGTAAAGAATATGTTCAGGTCGAGCAGCGCAAGGAGAAAAAACAAACTAATGCCCAGGACGCGCATGAAGCGGTCAGGCCAACAAGCACATTACGTGAACCGGGTGTAGTCAAGGAGTTCTTATCCAGAGATCAATTCCGTCTTTATAAATTGATTTGGGAACGATTCGTTTCCAGTCAAATGTCTTCGGCGGTCATGGATACGATGAGCATCGACCTGCATAACGGGGATGTCATCTTCAGGGCAAATGGTTCTAAAATTAAATTTCCGGGTTTCATGAAGGTATATGTTGAAGGATCCGATGACTCGGTGGAAGAAAAGGAAAATGCACTTCCGGATGTGAAAAAAGGAGATCAATTCTTTTCAAAAGATATCGAGCCGAAGCAGCATTTTACACAGCCTCCGCCCCGATATACTGAAGCCCGTCTGGTCAAGACCCTAGAGGAACTGGGAATAGGCCGTCCTTCTACATATGCGCCTACCTTGGATACGATCCAAAAACGGGGCTATGTTACCTTGGATAATAAACGGTTCATCCCGACAGAGCTTGGTGAGATCGTTCTCGAATTGATACGCGAATTCTTCCCGGATATTCTCGATGCAGAGTTCACTGCCAAGATGGAACAGGAATTTGACAGCGTTGAGGAAGGCAATATTGAATGGATTAAGGTCATCGATGAATTTTATAAAGAATTTGCCGTTCATTTGGCCAAGGCCGAAGTCGAGATGGAGAAAATTGAAATCAAAGATGAACCTGCAGGTGAAGATTGCGTGGAGTGCGGACATGGGATGGTCTTTAAGATGGGACGTTATGGAAAGTTCATGGCATGCAGTAATTTCCCGGATTGCCGTAACACCAAACCAATCGTCAAGGAAATCGGGGTCAAATGCCCAAAATGTAAAGAAGGAAATATCATTGAAAGGAAGAGTAAAAAACGACGCATATTTTACGGGTGTGATACCTACCCTGGATGTGACTTCATATCTTGGGATAAACCGCTGCCGCGGAGTTGTCCAAAATGTGAAGGCACACTTGTTGAGAAAAAACTCAAAAAAGGAGTCCAGGTCCAGTGCATGGATTGTGATTTTAAAGAAATGCCCCAAGCATAGAAAAGGCCGTGAAATCGTTTACTTTCCTTGTGAACTATCGAAAAACCCTAAATATAAATGGACTCGGCATTTGCCGGGTTTCTTTATGTTCAGGGAAGTATGATATCATGGTGATATGTGGATTTACTTCCAAGAAGAAAATGGATAACACTTGAAACTTTTTTATTTAGGCCATGTGATGTAAAATTCAGTGGACAAGTACATTCTTTTAAAGATATAATTCCTATTTGCGTCCGTTACCCTTTTAGTGAATAAGGATGGCATATCTTTAAAATAATCGTTAGCAGGAATGAGTATTTCGGGTATAAATACATAGATATCGTTAAAAATGAAACTTCTGGAAAGCAGTTTTAATGATAAATGATCCTGTCTTATCATATCTATACATGGAGGTTCGAAAAATGAAAGAAACAAAAGTAAGTGTAATCGGTGCTGGGCTTGCTGGAAGTGAAGCGGCGTGGCAGTTAGCTAAAAGAGGAATTAAAGTCGATCTATACGAAATGCGCCCTGTAAAACAAACGCCAGCCCATCATACCGATAAATTCGCTGAACTTGTTTGTTCCAATTCACTTCGGGCAAATACGTTAACAAATGCAGTTGGTGTATTAAAAGAAGAAATGCGTATACTGGATTCGGTCATCATGTCCGCAGCGGATGCTTGTGCTGTACCGGCTGGCGGTGCATTAGCTGTTGATCGTCATGAATTTGCCGGTCTTGTTACGGAAAGGGTCAAAAATCATCCAAATGTGACGGTCATTAATGAAGAAGTGACGGAAATTCCGGAAGGTCCTACCGTCATTGCAACCGGTCCGCTTACAAGTCAGTCACTATCTGATAGCTTAAAGCAAATCATGGATGAAGAATACTTGTACTTTTATGATGCTGCCGCACCAATTCTTGAAAAAGACAGCATCAATATGGATAAAGTATATTTGAAATCCCGTTATGATAAAGGGGAAGCGGCTTATTTGAACTGTCCGATGACGGAAGAAGAGTTTGACCGCTTTTATGATGCATTGATTGCTGCTGAAACAGTTCCGCTTAAAGAATTCGAAAAAGAAATCTTTTTTGAAGGCTGCATGCCGATTGAAGTGATGGCATCACGTGGGAAGAAAACGATGTTATTTGGTCCATTGAAGCCTGTTGGCCTAGAAGATCCAAAAACGGGAAAACGCCCTTTTGCTGTAGTTCRATTGCGTCAGGATGATGCGGCAGGAACACTTTACAATATTGTTGGTTTTCAGACACATTTGAAATGGGGGCCGCAAAAAGAAGTATTGCAGCTCATACCTGGATTGGAAAATGCGGAAATTGTACGTTATGGGGTCATGCATAGAAACACTTTCATAAACTCACCTAATGTTTTGAAGCCAACGTACCAATTCAAGAATCGCGATGATTTATTCTTTGCCGGTCAGATGACTGGAGTTGAAGGGTATGTTGAATCGGCTGCGTCGGGACTTGTAGCGGGTATCAATGCTGCAAGGATCGTCGAAGGTTTGGAGCCTATCATTTTCCCTGCGGAGACGACGATGGGCAGCATGGCAAGGTACATAACGTCGACTAATGGTAAGAGCTTCCAGCCGATGAATGCCAACTTTGGATTGCTTCCAGACCTTGAAGTGAGAATCAAATCCAAAAAAGAGCGGAACGAAACACATGCTAAACGCGCTTTGGACACAATTCAGAACTTTGTGAAAAATTTGTAAAATATTTGCCTGCTGTTTTAAAGTATGATACTATTTATTAGCCTTTGCGAGGTGTTTCCATGATTAATCAAAAAAAGGCATTATCATCCTTCATCGAATATTTACAAATTGAAAAGAACAGTTCACATTACACCATTGAAAATTACAAACGTGATATTCACGAATTTTTTCTGTTCCTTAATGAACAGGGGATTGAGGACATCACGTCCGTTGAATATCTTGATGTCCGGTTATATTTAACGAATTTATATGAGAAAAAACTTTCTAAGCGTACTGTTGCAAGAAAAACTTCTTGCTTGCGGAGCCTTTATAAATTTTTACTGCGTGAAGGTGATGTGAAAGATAACCCTTTTTCCCTTGCTTCTTTACCTAAAAAGGATCAAAGACTGCCACGGTTTCTTTATGAGAAGGAAATGGATCAGTTGTTTTCTTCTTTAAAGAAAGATTCACCGATAGGAATAAGGAACAATGCCTTACTGGAATTATTGTATGCTACAGGCATTCGCGTAAGTGAATGTTGTGATATTAAACTGCAGGATATCGATCTTTCCTTGGGGACGGTACTGATCCATGGAAAAGGAAAAAAGGATCGCTACGTTCCGGTTGGTAGATATGCACAGGAAGCGATAGATTTATACATACGTACAGCCAGGATGGAATTGACTTCGTCTGACGCCAAGGCGCATGTTTATTTATTTGTTAATTTTCGTGGAGACCCTCTGACACCTAGGGGAGTTCGCTATATATTGAATGAATTGATTAAAAAGTCAGCCACAGATGGAAGTCTTCATCCCCACATGCTAAGGCATTCGTTTGCTACACACCTATTGAATAATGGGGCGGACATTCGCACGGTTCAGGAATTGCTTGGTCATTCTAAAATTTCATCAACGCAAGTGTATACGCATGTTACAAAAGACCAATTGAAAAAAGTCTACAATGCATCACATCCGCGGCCTTAAATGTTGAAAGGGGACACTTTATGACAACGATATTTGCAGTGCATCATAAAGGTGAATGTGCCATGTCCGGTGATGGGCAGGTTACTTTAGGAAATTCAGTAGTGATGAAGCATACAGCGAGGAAAGTGAGAAAAATCTTTAATGGTAATGTTCTTGCAGGTTTTGCTGGTTCCGTTGCAGATGCATTCACTTTATTTGAGATGTTCGAAGCCAAACTTGAAGAGTATAATGGCAATCTTCAGCGTGCTGCCGTCGAAATGGCAAAGCAATGGAGAAGTGACAATGTTTTGAGAAAGCTGGAAGCAATGCTAGTCGTGATGKATAAGAACCATTTGCTGCTCGTTTCTGGTACCGGGGAAGTAATTGAACCGGATGACGGGATTCTCGCCATAGGATCGGGAGGGAATTATGCACTGGCTGCCGGCAGGGCGTTGATGCGGTTTTCCAGTGACCAATTATCGGCAAAGGAAATCGCTCAATCATCTTTACAAATTGCAGCGGAAATTTGTGTATTTACGAATACGAATATAATCGTGGAAGAGTTGTAAGGAGGAGCGCAAATGTCAAAAAAAGCTAATTTAACACCGAGGCAAATCGTTGAAAAACTGGATCAGTATATCGTTGGGCAGCGTGAGGCAAAACGGGCAGTGGCAGTGGCTCTTCGGAATCGCTACCGACGTTCCCTTCTCTCGGATCAACTTCGTGATGAAGTCGTTCCGAAGAATATATTAATGATTGGACCGACAGGTGTTGGGAAAACAGAAATAGCTCGGAGAATGGCTAAATTGGTAGGTGCTCCTTTTGTAAAAGTTGAAGCAACAAAATTTACGGAAGTCGGGTATGTCGGCCGTGATGTAGAGTCCATGGTTCGTGATTTGGTTGAGACTTCCGTCCGCCTCGTGAAGGAAGAAAAGATGGCCAGCGTAAAGGAACGGGCAGAAGAAAATGCAAATCGCCGCCTAATAGAGTTATTAGTGCCATCAACAAAAAAACAGAGTAATTTCAAGAATCCTCTTGAAGTCTTTTTTGGAGGCAATAACAATCAAGACGAACAGGATCCGGAAGAAAATTCCGAAGATTTAAGTTTGCAGGAAAAAAGAAAAATCGTCGCTGAAAAGCTGGCTAATGGTGAGCTGGAAAGTGAAATGATAACGGTCGAAGTGGAAGAACAGGCTGCTTCGATGTTTGATATGCTCCAAGGTTCGGGAATGGAACAAATGGGGATGAACATGCAGGATGCTTTAGGAAGCTTGATGCCGAAAAAAAGCAAGAAGCGCAAATTGAAAGTAAGTGAAGCGAGAACCGTTTTAACGAATGAAGAAGCGGCAAAATTGATTGATATGGATGAAGTCACTTCAGATGCAGTATACGGGGCTGAGCAAAATGGGATCATCTTCATAGATGAAATAGACAAAATTGCGAGTAAGCAATCTGGAAGTTCATCAGCGGATGTATCAAGAGAGGGTGTCCAAAGGGATATCCTGCCAATAGTTGAAGGTTCAACAGTAGTGACTAAATATGGTTCCGTTAAAACGGATCATGTCCTATTCATTGCTGCAGGGGCCTTTCATATGGCTAAGCCATCCGACCTAATCCCGGAATTACAAGGTAGATTCCCAATTCGTGTAGAATTGAACAAACTGACTGTAGACGACTTTGTACGAATTCTGCATGAACCGGATAATGCCTTGTTAAAACAATATGTTGCTTTATTGGAAACTGAAGGTATAGAAATTGAATTTTCTGACGATGCTGTTCGTAAGATAGCAGAAGTGGCCTTCGAAGTAAATCAAAACACAGACAATATTGGTGCTAGAAGACTTCATACCATTTTGGAACGGTTGCTTGAAGACTTATCTTTTGAAGCTCCGGAAATAACGATGGAGAAGATTACAATTACACCCCAATATGTCGAAGGTAAGCTTGGTTCTATCGCCCGGAACAAAGATTTAAGCCAGTTTATCCTTTAATTAGAAACAATTTTGGCAATAATTTGCCTACGCAATGAACATAAAATTACGGAAATACAACTTCATAGTTATTGTGAACCATGGTATTTTTAGGAGGAACAAATCAAATGAACTTATTAGCAAAAACAAGAAAAATCAATGCAATGCTCCAAAAAGCAGCAGGTAAAGCAGTTAACTTCAAGGAAATGGCTGAGAGTCTAAGTGAAGTTATCGAAGCAAATGTATTCGTCGTCAGCCGCCGCGGGAAATTACTTGGCATCGCGGTAAGTCAGCAAATTGAAAACGAACGCATGTACAAAATGTTGGAAGATAAACAATTCCCTGAAGAGTACACAAAAAACCTGTTCAATATTCCTGAAACCTCTTCGAACCTTGATATCGAAAGTGAATATACTGCTTTCCCAGTCGAAAACAAGGAACTTTTCGCAACTGGATTAACAACGATCGTACCGATTATGGGTGGTGGAGAACGTTTAGGAACATTGGTTCTTGCCCGTTTACAAGAAAAATTTCACGATGATGATTTAATTTTAGCTGAATATGGTGCGACTGTAGTCGGCATGGAAATCCTTCGAGAAAAATCAGAAGAGATAGAAGAGGAAGCTCGTAGTAAAGCTGTCGTTCAAATGGCGATTTCCTCGTTATCTTACAGTGAATTGGAAGCAATAGAGCACATCTTTGAGGAACTTAAAGGTAATGAAGGTCTGCTTGTAGCATCAAAAATTGCGGACCGTGTCGGCATCACCCGTTCCGTTATCGTAAATGCCCTAAGGAAACTGGAAAGTGCAGGGGTCATTGAATCACGCTCTCTTGGAATGAAAGGTACTTATATCAAGGTATTGAACGATAAATTCCTTCTTGAATTAGAGAAGCTTAAAAATAATTAACATATAGAAAGGCAGTCCTTGAAAAAGGGCTGCCTTTTTTTTGATATTTGGATGTGTTACTTGTCCCGGACAAGCAGGCAAATGCGGTGAAGGGCAGGGGGAGGAAGGGAAAAGAGGTAATTCAGGTAAAATGGAAATGTGAATATGGGCATGTTTTCTATTAGAAGCAAAATATAGTTAAGTATTTCTTATAAAGGGAATTATATTATTATAACTGTCAAAATGGTGTAAATGAACGATAGGATAACTTTTTGATTCTTAAAAGACTATCGATAACGGTTTTCAGTCATTAGGGAAATTTGTCGAATGGTTCAACACTTTGATAAAAAGAATTTTTTTCAAAAAAGAAAAAATGCTGTAATCTGTTTCTTTCTTATAAATCCTTTATTTAAAAGGGTGAAATCAACTAAAATAAAATAATTATTTGCAAGTAAATGTGAAAATTAGTTCTAAAGTATCAGGTATATGGGTTGGTTTTTCGATATGATATAAAAGTTAACAGAAGTAAAATTTGGTTAAAATGTAGAATATCATATTATAATGTAAGATTACGTAATATAATAATATAATAATACTAAGAAAAAAAGACAAATTTGAGCAATTTGTGACAATTTTCGACGATGATAGGTCTAAAGTCTATGTATTGTTTATGGACATAGTTATAATGTTTCTTTAAAATTAAAACGTAAATCCGCTGGGTTAATTTTATTGGTAAAGTGATTATCTGTTAATTATAGAAAGAGGTGATCGATGTGGAATTATTTTCGAATACTTTTCAATCACTAGAAAATGCCAAATGCCCTTTCTCCTTTTCGATTCTGAAGCCGATGTATCCAAAGCCATTGTGGACATTACTTCGAGATATGCAAATCATTCATTTGGGGTAGAATTGACTTTGCAAAAAAGCCATTTCCTCCAAAATATGAAGAGATATTTTTTGGGAAAGTAGGCCTCCTTTTTATGGGTAAAGTAAAAGTGCTGATAGTGGACGATTCTGCATTTATGAGAAAGTTAATTTCAGTGTTTTTAGTAGAAGATAGCAGGGGGGAAGTCATCGGGACTGCCAGGAATGGAAGAGATGTCATTGACAAAATAAAGGCTTTAAAACCCGATGTCGTGACTTTGGATGTGGAAAAGCCAATTATGGACGTGTTGGAAGCATTAAACCGGATAATGAATGAATGTCCAACCGCTGTAGTCATGTTATCAAGCACATGAACAGCGGAGCCTTTGACTTTGTAGCTAAACCTTCGGGAGCCGTTTCATTGGATTTACTTAAAATCAAGAAAGAACTCCATGAAAAAGTTATGGCTGCCAGAAGGCAAATGTTCACAAACTAGAAAAAAATGCGAAAAATATTGAAAAAAGCCCATCCGTTTGGGGAAAATATAGTAAAATAGATTCAACTGAATTGTCAAAAAGCGAAAAAAACCAAAAAAAATGGTCCTATAGATTCAAGAAGTTAATAGTCATCGGTACATCATTAGGAGGCCCGAGAGCTCTGCAGACTGTCTTGACAGGACTCTCAGAAATTGATGCTCCCATACATTGTCCAGCATATGCCCCCGGTTTCACGAAATCTTTGGCAACACGCCTGAATTCATTATGCAAGATTAAAGTGAAGGAAGCTGAAGAGGAAGAACTGATTCAAAAAGTTGTCGCTTACATCGCACCTGGAGGTTTTCACTTGAAGATGAGGAAGGTCGGGATGAGTTGGGCAATCCTTTTGGATTAATCCGAAGTGCGTCATGGACATCGCCCGTCGGTTGATGTGCTATTTGAATCGGGTAAGTGAAATGAATGATTCTGCGAAAATAGCCGTTATCATGACCGGGATGGGGATGGACGGGTCGAGTGGACTTACCAATCTTAAACAAAAGGGTCCTTTAAAAGCGATAGCCGAATCACAGGAGACATCAATCGTTTTTGGTATGCCTAAGGCGGCAATCAATACCGAGTTAATAGATAGCGTAGAGGATGTAGAAAAAATAGCTAAAGCGATAATACGCTATTGTTAACACGTGGAGGTGTGAGATTGTATGAAATGAATCAATATTTAGAGGTATTTATAGAAGGAAGTAAAGAACATCTTCAAACGTGCAGCGAACAGTTGCTGGTACTCGAAAAGCACCCGGAAGACCTCTCGATCGTAAACGAAATCTTTCGTTCCGCCCATACCTTAAAAGGGATGTCAGCAACTATGGGATATGAGGGTCTAGCCAATTTAACTCATAAAATGGAGAATGTGCTGGATGCGATCCGAAACAGTCATATCGCCCTTTCTCCTGAATTGTTTGATGTGATATTTTTAGCGGTTGATGATTTAGAAGCAATGGTCATGTCCATTGCTGAAGGTGGAGATGGAAAAAGAAATGTGAAGGATGTTGTCCATCAGCTGGAAATGATTGAAAAAAGGGAGTCGCCCTATTCTTCCACCATTGCAGAGATTGCAGCAGCTTCTGCCGTCCTAGAAAAGAAGGAAATGATTGCGGGAGAGTACGATGAATTTGAATGAACAGTAATTCAACAGTCCAAAGATCAAGGTTTCAACAGCTTCGAAATTTCGATAGGATTGCGTGAGGACTGTCTTTTAAAAGCGGCCAGGGTGTTTATGGTTTTCGAAGTGCTTGAAAAGTTAGGTGAAGTAATCAAGCTGCGCCCACCCGTCGAACTTTTGGAAGGAGAGCAATTCGATCAGCAATTTATGATAACTATGGTAACAACTGTCGTGTGTCGGTGTTGTGATTTATGATGAAAAAAAAGAAATTGCAGGTTTGGCCCATATCATGCTTCCAGACTCTTCACTCGCTAAATCGGGACAGATCAACATTGCCAAATTTGCAGATACGGCGATAAAGGAATTAGTGCAGGTATTAGTCAAAGAAGGCGCAAGAATGCCATTCCTCAAAGCGAAGCTGGCTGGAGGAGCACAAATGTTTCAATTTGCCTCCGGAGGGGATTTAATGAGAATCGGACCCCGGAATGTGGAAGCTGTCCGGAAAGAGTTATCTGACTTGCGGATTAGAATCGTTGCCGAAGATGTTGGTGGGAATAGCGGAAGAACGATTGAATTMAATCTAAATGATTGTCTGCTAAATATACGGACCGTTACAAAAGGGACTAAAAACATATAGGATCGGATTTGGCTTTTGAAAAAACCAAAAATATGACAGGTACATTTGCAACCGAATCATTATTGCATGTATGGCTTTAAGGGCCGTATTGATCACAAATCGTATAACAATGTTAGGAGGATGTCCAATGTCTCATCTGACCATCGAAGAAGAGCAGTTATGTTGGAAAAATTGGGTGGATTGCAGAGATCCGCTAGCCGGGGACATTTTGGTAAAGAAATACATACCTCTCGTATCGTACCATGTTCAACGTATTTCAGTAAGTCTTCCTAAAAATGTGAGCCGGGATGATATAAGGAGTTTAGGGATGATGGGGTTATTCGATGCCCTGGAACGTTTTGATACGAAGCGTGACCTCAAGTTTGACACATATGCATCATTTAGAATTCGTGGTGCCATTTTAGATGGATTAAGAAAAGAGGATTGGCTTCCACGGAGTGCAAGAGATAAAGCCAAGAAAATTGAATCTGCAATAGAGAAGCTGGAGCAGCAATACATGAGGAACCTTTCGCCAACTGAGATTGCCGCTGAATTGAATATTCCGGAAGATGAAGTATATGCTGCATTAAATGAGAATTTCTTTGCCAATGTACTATCGATGGATGAAAATCCCCAAGAGGACGATAAAGAAAGCGCGAATTTTCATATTAAAGATGAAAAGGCGGATTTACCTGAGGAACATGTGTTAAGGGACGAACTGTATGAGGAATTAGCCAAAGTCATTGAAACCCTAAATGAAAAAGAACAGTTGGTTTTACAGCTTTTTTATAAAGAAGAACTGACGTTAACCGAAATCGGACAAGTGATGAGCCTATCTACGTCACGGATATCCCAAATTCACTCGAAAGCGATCTATAAATTAAGAAACACGATGCAAGATCAAAAGATTTAATGAAGATACTTCCATTGAAGAGGGCTATGGAGTCTGGAAGGCATAAGGGATTCCTATTGAACGAAGAAAGCCCTGTAAATCAACTTGATAGAATTTTTACGGATACCTGCATCAATAAATGTTTCGAAATCACAGAATGTTCGAACTGTACTTTGTCAAGAAGAGAATAGGGAAAGTAATCAAGTAAAAACAACAGTGAAAAAAGATCCCCATCCGTTTAAAGGTAACAGGATTGACTATTCCGGTTAATTAGGAGGCAGTATGTCAGCATTTTTTATATTTCTGTTGTTTGTATTGAACATATTCACCATTTTTGCCATCATCGTTTTATATCTTCGCCAAAATCGTTTAAGCATGTTGGAAAAAGACCAAAAAGCCGTCATTGGAGAAATGGAACAACTTTTGTCTGGTTATTTAATGGAGATGAAAGAGGATAACGAGACACTGGTAAAGGCAATTAACAATTCGGTGGCAATGAATCCTGAGCATGGACAAAAAGGACAAGAACATAGTTCAATCAAAGAAACAAAGAAAGAAAAACAAGAACAAAACATTCTGCTAGAGTATAAAGCGGGAAGTCGTGCCGCCGCTAAAAAGCAGGCAATTAACGCTTATAAAATAATGCCTGAAAAAAATGAGGCTAATGCTTTACCCGTAAAAGTCGAGGACAAATTGGAACTTGCATCGGCTGCCACTTCCCCTCAAAATCAAGGGAAGCCGGCTGCCAAGGAATTTTCGGACATGCTGCAGGCTTCGTTAAATGAACGGTCATTAAATGAAAAAGTGGATATGTTAGCGGATCAAGGACATTCAATAGAGGAAATCGCCAAAAAGTTAGGTCGCGGTCGAACGGAGATAGAGCTATTACTAAAGTTTCGCATGAATAGATAAACTTATCTCTTGATTGTGCAGAGTCATTATGATATATTATGAAATGGTGTTAATACACACGCCCCGTGATTCTTGCAGATGGTGCTGTTACGACAGTTTCTGTATGAAAATGATCGGTGCGGAGGAAAAACAAAACCATTTAGGAGGAACTAAAATGTCAGTCATTTCTATGAAACAATTGCTTGAAGCTGGTGTGCATTTCGGACACCAAACACGTCGCTGGAACCCAAAAATGAAGAAATATATCTTCACTGAGCGTAACGGCATCTACATCATCGACCTTCAAAAAACAGTTAAAAAGGTTGAAGAAGCTTATAACTTCGTGAAGGAACTAGCTGCTAACGGCGGTACTGTTCTATTCGTCGGAACTAAAAAACAAGCACAAGAATCTGTTAAAGAAGAAGCTATCCGTTCTGGTATGTACTATGTAAACCAACGTTGGTTAGGCGGAACTTTAACAAACTTTGAAACAATCCAAAAACGTATCACTCGTCTTAAAAATATCGAAAAAATGGAAGAAAACGGAACTTTCGAAGTTCTTCCTAAAAAAGAAGTTATCCAACTTAAAAAAGAATGGGATCGCTTAGAGAAATTCTTAGGCGGTATTAAAGATATGAAGACTCTTCCAGATGCGATCTTCGTTATCGACCCACGCAAAGAGCGTATTGCTGTTGCGGAAGCACACAAATTACACATTCCACTTGTTGGTATCGTTGATACAAACTGTGATCCGGATGAAATCGATGTAGTTATTCCTGCGAATGACGATGCAATCCGTGCTGTTAAATTATTAACAGGTAAAATGGCAGATGCTATCTTAGAAGCTAAACAAGGCGAAGAAACAGCAACTGAAACAACTACTGCTTAATAAGTAAAAAAGGTTGCTTATTCAGTAAGAAAAAAGGTGATAAGAGGATAATGCCTTTTATCCCTTTTTTTTGCACTAAATAAACATACATAAAATCACTGTACGGAATGTCTTTTTTAAAAGGTATGGGCGATTTTTAAGGGATGAAAATCATCAGCTGGTTTAGTTCCGTCATATTGACTGAAAAAGTGGATGTTTTTCGGAAATATTGTCAAAGCTCGTTATTTTCTTTGATGATAACAAGTATTTTTTGGTAATAATGGGTAAAGATTGAATAAACTGCACTTAATTTGAGGAGGATATATATTATGGCAATCACTGCACAATTAGTTAAAGAATTGCGTGAAAAAACTGGTGCCGGTATGATGGACTGTAAAAAGGCACTTGTACAAACAGAAGGCGATATGGAAAAGGCAATCGATTTCCTACGTGAAAAAGGAATTGCAAAAGCTGCTAATAAAGGCGACCGTATCGCTGCTGAAGGTTTAACTTCAATCGTTGTTGAAGGAAACCAAGCGGTTATTCTTGAAGTGAACTCTGAAACTGATTTCGTTGCTAAAAACGAAGGCTTCCAAATTCTTGTTAAGGAATTGGCTGGGTTCCTTCTTGCGAACAAACCTGAAAGCGTTGAAGCTGCTCTTGAGCAAACAATGGAAAATGGAGCAAAAGTTGCAGATCATATCAATGCTGCTGTTGCTAAAATTGGGGAAAAATTAACTCTTCGCCGTTTCCAAGTCGTTTCTAAAACAGATAACGACGCATTTGGTGCATACCTTCACATGGGTGGACGCATCAGCGTACTATCAGTTCTTGAAGGTACAACTGACGAAGAGGCAGCTAAAAGCGTTTCAATGCATATTGCTGCAATTAACCCTAAATATATCTCTCGCGACCAAGTGGATGCTAGCGAATTAGAACGCGAACGCGAAGTTCTTACGCAGCAAGCTCTTAATGAAGGAAAACCTGAAAAAATCGTTGCGAAAATGGTTGAAGGACGTATCAATAAATTCTACGAAGAAATCTGTGTTAACGAACAAGCTTTCGTTAAGAACCCTGATCAAAAAGTGGGACAATTCGTTGAATCAAAAGGCGGAAAAATCCAATCATTCGTTCGTTATGAAGTAGGGGAAGGTCTTGAAAAACGTCAAGAAAACTTTGCTGAAGAAGTAATGAACCAAGTTAAAAAAGACTAATTGTCAGATAATTAATAATGGGGAACACTCTTGTGTTCCCTATTTTTTGAAATGTCATGATTTTTTGGCAGTACTGCAAGAAAGCATGRTGAACGAATGAAAAGATTACATAGTTGGAGGTTCTCATGAGTAACGCTAAATATAAACGTGTCGTTCTAAAACTAAGTGGTGAAGCATTAGCCGGTGAAGAAGGATTTGGAATTAACCCTGCAGTAATTAAATCCATTGCTGAACAAGTCAAGGAAGTGGCTGAGCTTGATGTGGAAGTAGCTGTTGTTGTCGGTGGCGGAAACATCTGGCGCGGGAAAATAGGCAGTGAAATGGGCATGGATCGTGCTAATGCCGATTATATGGGGATGTTGGCTACAGTCATGAACTCATTGGCATTACAAGACAGCCTTGATCAGCTTGGAATTGAAACACGCGTGCAAACTTCCATTGAGATGAGACAAGTAGCAGAACCATACATTAGACGCCGTGCAATCAGGCATCTAGAGAAAAAGAGAGTGGTGATTTTTGCAGCTGGTACAGGTAATCCATACTTCTCAACGGATACCACTGCCGCCCTGCGTGCTGCAGAAATTGAAGCTGATGTCATCTTGATGGCGAAGAATAATGTGGATGGCGTATACAATGCAGATCCGGTTAAAGACAAAAATGCAGTGAAGTATGATAAACTTTCCTATCTTGATGTGATTAAAGAAGGGTTAGAAGTAATGGATTCAACTGCGTCCTCACTATGCATGGACAATGATATTCCATTGATCGTCTTCTCGATCATGGAAAAAGGCAATATTAAACGGGCCGTTTTAGGCGAAACGCTTGGAACTATTGTAAGGGGGAAATAAAAGATGCCGAAACAAGTTATTTCGAATGCGAAAACGAAAATGGAAAAAGCCATTGGAGCGTACACACGTGAATTAGCAAGCATCCGTGCCGGAAGGGCAAATGCCTCATTGCTTGATAGAATCTCGATTGATTATTATGGTTCGCCGACACCAGTTAATCAGGTGGCTGGTATTTCTGTCCCGGAAGCTAGACTATTAGTCATTCAACCATATGATAAAACGGTATTGGGTGAAATCGAAAAGGCGATTTTGAAATCAGACTTAGGCTTAAATCCTTCTAATGACGGATCGATCATCAGGATAGCCATCCCGGCGTTAACTGAAGAGCGCAGAAAAGAGCTTGTGAAAGTTGTGAAAAAAGAAGCGGAAGAGGCAAAAATAGCTGTCCGTAATGTGCGTCGCGATGCTAATGATGATTTGAAAAAGCTTGAAAAAAGTGGTGAAATCACTGAAGATGATTTGCGTGGCTATGCTGATGACATCCAAAAGATGACAGATGGCAATATCACGAAAATCGATGAAATTACAAAAGATAAAGAAAAAGAAATTTTGGAAGTATAATTTCCATTGAAGAATTGATTAAATAAAGAGGGCCGAATCCATACTGGGTCATGTCTTGGTGCTAACATATAGGTGTGCTTAAAGGAGAAAACTGTTATAATAAGGTTTCTCCGATAATGATTACTCCTTGAGTTAGTATGTTGCATGCAAACGTTGGAGGTGGCCTTTTTTTTGCATTTTTCATGTCAGTCATAATCGGTTTCAGAAAAAAAGAAGGAATGATTTCTCCCTTTCAAGCTTCTAATGAAGAAATAATTTTCATAATAATAATATGAGAACCAGTTTTTTTTTGATATTATAATATAGATTCTTTTTAAGCGGCAGAAAGCTTGATATACATAGTGCACGAAAAACTTTGCCTTTGTAGAGAGATAAGTACAACCTGATGGGGGACTAACATATGTATTCACTTTGGAAGCGTTTCGTTAAAAAAGATGCTTCTTCCGATGTAACAAATAGGATTCAGCATATTAAACAGTTTGATGTTCCTCAGCATATCGCCATCATTATGGATGGGAACGGCCGTTGGGCCAAAAAGCGTGCATTGCCACGTGTGGCGGGTCATCATGAAGGTATGAAAACCGTTCGTAGAATTACGAAAGTTGCCAATAAATTAGGGGTCAAAACTTTAACGGTCTATGCGTTTTCCACTGAAAATTGGAAACGCCCGAAAAGTGAAGTCGACTTTTTGATGAAGCTGCCCCAGGAATTTCTTGGGACTTTTTTGCCCGAGCTCATTTCGGAAAATGTTAGAGTTGATACGATTGGGGACTTGTCACTCATTCCGTCACATACTCAAAGTGCCGTTAAACGGGCAATGGAAGACACGAAAGACAATGATGGGATGATTCTGAATTTTGCCCTGAACTATGGAAGCCGTGGGGAGATTGTATCTGCAGTGAATAGCATCATTCAAGATGCTAAGAATGGTATAATAAAGGAAAATGTAACGGAGGAAATGGTATCCAGTTACCTGATGRCCAAACATTTGTCGGATCCCGATTTACTGATCCGTACTAGCGGTGAAATCCGTTTAAGTAATTTCATGCTTTGGCAGTCTGCTTATACGGAGCTTTGGTTTACTGAAGTGCTGTGGCCGGATTTTAGTGAAGAGCATTTATTGCAGGCAGTTGAGGAGTATCAAAAGCGTTCACGAAGATTCGGTGGCGTTTAATGTAGAAGGCGAGGAAAATGGAATAATGAAACAACGAATTATTACGGCGGTCGTAGTTGCCGCTATCTTCATTCCACTAGTCATTTTAGGGGGCACTCCCTTTTTACTGACGGTTTATCTGTTAGGTTCAATTGGTTTGTACGAACTGATGAAAATGAAAAAGTTACGTGTACTTTCTTTTGAAGCATTTCTTTCTCACATATTATTGTGGGTGCTTTTATTGCCTAATGAGCATACCGCTTTTTTGGCAGAAATTAATTATGATAAAGTTCAAGTATTCTTGATCGGGGTTTTGCTGCTGTTACTTTATACAGTCGTTTCAAAAAACCGTTTTACCTTTGATGACGCAGGCTTTCTAGTGATTTCAATCCTATACTTGGGGATAGGTTTCTACTTCCTATTTGAAACACGTGACTCTTTGGGGTTGGGGCTGATCTATATCCTGCTTACCCTATTTACGATCTGGGCAACTGATTCCGGAGCCTACTTCATTGGTAAATCGCTTGGTAAAAGAAAGCTATGGCCAGAAATAAGTCCAAACAAGACGGTGGAAGGATTTATCGGCGGGTTAATATCCGCGATGGTGGTGGGTGTTTTATTTTACGCCTTCTCCAGCCTTGATTACACGTTATTACAATTATTATTGATTTCATTAATCATTGGGGTATTCGGCCAATTGGGTGATCTCGTCCAATCCGCGTATAAACGTCATTATGGCGTTAAGGATTCAGGGAATCTTCTCCCGGGACATGGTGGAATTTTGGACAGGCTAGATAGTGTGATCTTCATTTTACCGATTTTGCATTTATTGCATGTTTTATAATATAAATATAGGCAAGCGTTATATGAATTAGGAGATGAACAATTTGAAAAATATCAGCCTTTTGGGCGCGACAGGATCGATTGGTCAACAAACGGCGGATGTAGTCAGGTCCCATCCAGATCAATTCAAGATCGTGGCGCTTTCTGCTGGAAAGAATATAGAATTGGTCAGGACTTATATACAAGAGTTTGAACCGAAACTGGTTTCAGTCCAGACGGAAGAAGATTATCATGTTTTGAAAAGTGAATTCTCCAACCGCAAAGATATCGAGTTCATGTATGGGGATGAGGGATTGACTGCTGTTGCTGTTTATGGTCAGGCGACGATATTGGTCAATGCCGTCATCGGAAGCGTGGGTCTTTATCCGACACTTCAAGCAATAAAGGCAAAAAAGGATATTGCTATCGCCAACAAGGAGACGTTGGTGACGGCGGGTCATTTGGTCATGAGTGAAGCAAAAAAAGCGGGGGTCAGATTGCTGCCGGTTGACAGTGAGCATTCAGCTATTTTTCAGGCACTGCAAGGTGAAAAGGAAAAAAATATAGAACGTCTTGTCATTACTGCTTCAGGAGGCAGTTTTCGAGATCGGACCAGGGAAGAATTGAAGGATGTAACGGTGGAAGAGGCACTGAACCATCCGAACTGGTCAATGGGAGCTAAAATCACGATCGATTCAGCATCAATGATGAATAAAGGGTTGGAAGTGATTGAGGCCCATTGGCTATTCGATCTTCCCTACGATAAAATTGATGTATTGCTACATAAGGAGAGCATCATCCATTCCATGGTTGAGTTTCATGACTCCAGCGTGATAGCACAACTGGGGACACCGGATATGCGGGTGCCGATACAATATGCACTTACTTATCCAGACCGTATTCCGCTGGCAGGCCGCAAACGATTGAACCTTGCTGAAGCAGGCAAACTGCATTTCAGGGATATGGATTTCACCAGATATCCTTGTTTGCAATTCGCTTATAAAGCAGGTAAAATGGGCGGAACGATGACTACTGTATTGAATGCCGCCAATGAAGCTGCAGTCTCTGCATTCTTATCTGGAAAGGTAACCTTCCTTGAAATTGAGACGTTAATTGAAAAAGCGCTGAATCAGCATTCCGTCATAGCCCTTCCAGATTTAGAAACGATTCAGGAAGTCGATAATATGACAAGGCAGTATATAGAATCTTTAGTGAAAGATAGGTGACCGGAACATGCAGACTTTAGAAACGATTATAGCGTTCATCATCATTTTTGGAGCTCTAGTTTTTTTCCATGAGCTTGGGCACTTAGTGTTTGCAAAGCGAGCAGGAATCTTATGCCGTGAGTTCGCAATCGGTTTCGGGCCAAAAGTATTCACATATAAAAAGAAGGAAACCGTTTATACCATCCGATTGCTTCCTCTTGGCGGTTACGTGCGTATGGCCGGTGAAGACGCAGAAAATATAGAATTGAAACCCGGCTATCGGGTGGGGTTAATGTTCGATAATGATGAGAATGTTACAAAGATCATTTTGAACAATAAAGATAAATATCCTGATATTCGACTTGTGGAAGTTGAAGTGATCGACCTTGATCATAAACTGATCCTTACTGGTTATGAAGAGGGAGAGGAAGATACACTAAAAACGTTTGCCATCCATAAAGAGGCTGTGATCGTTGAAAATGGTGTAGAGAACCAGATTGCTCCTTTTGACCGGCAATTTGCCTCAAAGTCGCTTGGGCATCGTTTTCTGACGATTGTAGCTGGTCCGGCAATGAATTTCGTTTTGGCTTTTGTCATTTTTGTGCTGATCGGCCTGTTTCAAGGTGTCGTGGTGGATGAAGCGAAACTAGGTGAGTTGACTCCGGATGGTTCGGCTGTAAATGCCGGTTTAAAATCGGGAGATGTCATTCAATCCATAGAAGGTACGGAAGTCTCGACTTGGGGAGATGTTCAGGAAAGCATTCAAAAGAACCCTGGGCAAGAGATCGAGTTTGTCGTTGACAGGGACGGGAAAACACTAGAAGTACCGGTTGTTCCACAAGAAGTGGAAAGGGAAGGGAAGAAAATCGGGATTATCGGTGTTTACCCTCCGGTTGAAAAAGCACCGATTAAAGCTATACAATATGGTTTTACAGAAACGTATTTTTGGACAAAACAAATCTTCATTATCCTTGGTGATCTTGTTACGGGCGGATTTACGATCGACAGTTTATCTGGTCCTGTAGGCATATATAAATCAACTGAGGAAGTGGCAAAACAAGGTTTATTCACGTTAATGAAATGGGCAGGGCTGCTCAGCATTAACCTGGGAATCATGAACCTGCTTCCGCTGCCGGCATTGGATGGAGGAAGACTGTTATTCTTTGTGGTCGAATTCTTAAGAGGGAAACCAATTGACCGTCAAAAAGAAGGGATGGTCCACTTCATCGGCTTTGCTTTGCTGATGTTATTGATGATTGTCGTTACCTGGAATGACATCCAGCGATTCTTCCTGTAAGACATGTTTGGATATTGCAAAAACTGGCCAGCAGAATTATCTGTTGGCCGTTTTCTTATCTGAAGGGATTTCCTAGTTTTTTAATCGTTTTGGGGAAATTGTTTGTTTTCTAGGGAAATCGTAAGTATAATCGAGAATGAGTATATTAAATTAGCTTTTCTGAATGACCGGAAAGTCTTTTTTGTATGAAATGACCGTATTAAAATGTTGCGGTATCAAATTTACCGAAGCTGCAAGTAATTTAAAGGAAATATTGAAGAGGTGCAAATATGAAACAAAGTATGACGTTGATCCCTACATTGAGGGAAGTGCCTGCAGATGCTGAAATCAAAAGTCATCAGCTGCTATTGCGTGCAGGATTTATGAGACAAAATTCCAGCGGGGTTTATAGTTTTATGCCGCTTGGAAAAAAGGTGCTTCAAAAGGTTGAGGCGATCGTTAGGGAAGAACTGGAAAATGCAGGTGCAGTGGAACTGTTGATGCCGGCTTTACAACAAGCTGAATTCTGGCAGGAATCTGGACGCTGGTATACTTATGGTCCAGAGTTGATGCGGCTTAAGGATCGCAACAACCGTGAATTTGCGCTTGGTGCCACGCATGAAGAAGTGATAACCAGTTTAGTTCGCGATGAGGTTAAATCCTATAAGCGTCTTCCATTGACGGTTTACCAAATCCAAACCAAATTCCGTGATGAAAAAAGACCGCGTTTCGGATTGTTGCGTGGACGTGAGTTCATCATGAAGGATGCTTATTCTTTCCATGCTAATCAAGAAAGCCTGGATGCTGTATATAAAAATTTATTTGCGGCATATTCGAATATATTTAGCCGTTGTGGGTTGAACTTCCGTGCGGTCATTGCCGATTCTGGGGCAATGGGTGGTAAGGATACACATGAATTCATGGTCCTGTCTGAAATAGGGGAGGATACCATCGCTTATTCGGATACTTCCGATTATGCAGCCAATATTGAAATGGCACCTGTGAATGTAAAATATGAAAAAAGCAGCGAAGAACAAATTGCACTTGAAAAAATTCATACACCGGGTCAAAAGTCGATAGAAGAAGTTGCTGCATTCCTGAATACCGATGCAGCGAAACTAATAAAATCATTATTGTTTAAAGTGGATGAAAAGTATGTGCTAGTTTTGGTACGAGGAGATCATGAAGTCAATGATATCAAGCTGAAGAACTTCTATAACGCTTCAATCGTTGATTTGGTCGATCCAAATGAGACGAAGGAAGTCTTGGGATGTGCAATTGGATCTCTTGGACCAATAAATGTCACTTCTGATGTGGAAGTGATTGCGGATCTTGCCGTCGAAGCCATGGTTAATGGAGTTTGTGGTGCAAATGAGGAAGACCACCATTATGTGAACGTCAATCCCGCTCGTGATTTTAACGTGGCCAATTATATAGATCTTCGTTTCATCCAAGAGGGTGACCTATCGCCCGACGGAAACGGAAAAATTAAATTTGCCAAAGGAATTGAGGTAGGCCACGTATTCAAGCTGGGAACAAAATATTCCGAAGCTATGAATGCGACATTCCTGGATGAGAATGGACGGTCGCAGCCAATGATCATGGGATGTTATGGTATTGGGGTTTCCCGTACACTTGCAGCTGTCGCTGAACAATTCAACGATGAAAAAGGATTGGTCTGGCCAAAGAATTTAGCTCCATACCAAGTCCATTTGATTCCAATCAATATGAAGGATGAGGCTCAGGCTGCCCTGGCAGAAGATTTATATAAAGATTTAAAGGCACAAGGCATGGAAGTTCTAATGGATGATCGTCAAGAACGTGCAGGCGTAAAATTCGCAGACTCCGACTTGATCGGTCTCCCTGTCAGGGTGACTGTTGGTAAAAAGGCATCCGACGGAATTGTCGAAGTGAAAATTCGCAAAACGGGTGAGGTTCTTGAACTTGAAAGAGCTGAACTAACTCAAAAGCTTCACGAAATACTGGGATAATTTAAAAATGGGGGAACTAGGCATCATTCAATCGGATGATGCCTTTCCTTTTCATGGATTTGGATACTAGTGAAACATTCATGATATGTTATAATAGCCTCTGATATCAAAACGAAAATGCTAGTGAATAATATCTAAAGAGATAGTAGATAGGGGAGAGAGGGAATGGATCAAAATCCAAATAGCGGTAGAGAGAGATTTCAACTCTTGCTCCAGCAAATGGACTTGACCGAGGATGCCTTTGTGAATTATTTCATAGGTGCCGAAATTGATAAACTCTCAATCGAGAGGGAGTCCAAAACATGGCATTTTGCCTTTAATATACCTGCATTGATTCCTTGCAGTGTTCATACAAGACTTGCTACTCATCTAGCAAGTACGTTTTCCCATATTGCAAAGGTCACATTCAACTTGAACGTGGCCAATCCGCAAGTGACCGAGCAATTGGTAAAAGAGTATTGGAAAAACTGCATTGGCGAGCTTGAAGGCATGTCTCCAGCACTGTTATCGCTCCTGAATGAACAAGTGCCAACGGTAAATGGATATAAGCTTATCGTAAGCGCCCGAAATGATACGGAAGCTGGTCAGCTGAAACGAAAATACTCCGGCATCATTTCGAATATCTACCAAACATTCGGTTTTCCTCCGTTGACACTTGAAGCGGAAGTGAAGGAAACGGTGTCGAATCCTGATTACCAAAAGTTTTTGGAAGAGAAACAAAAGGAAGACGCGGAAAAGGGACTTGCTGCGCTAGTGGAAATGCAGAAGAAAGAATCGGAAAAAGGCGGCGACGATGGCGTCTACGAAGGACCGGTTAAAATTGGCTACACGATTAAAGAAGATGCGGATTTCCGCAGAATCGAACAAATTATCGATGAAGAGCGCAGGATTGCTATCGAAGGATTCGTATTTGATGCAGAAGTGCGTGAGTTGCGAAGCGGACGAAGCCTGTTGACATTTAAAGTCACGGATTATACGAGCTCGATATTGGTCAAAATGTTTTCGCGTGATAAAGAAGATGCTGCCATACTTGCCCGAGTGAAAAAAGGGATGTGGGTACGTGCCCAAGGCAGCATTCAAAATGATACATTCGTACGTGACCTTGTAATGATCGCAAATGATATAAATGAAATTTCTAAACAAGGACGGCAGGATAAGGCACCGGAAGGAGAAAAGCGTGTAGAACTGCATATGCATACCCCAATGAGCTCGATGGATGCAGTGACACCTACTTCAGCGCTTGTTGCCCAAGCTGCAAAGTGGGGGCATAAGGCTGTTGCCATTACAGATCATGCGGGAGCACAATCATTCCCTGAAGCTTATAGTGCCGGGAAAAAGAATGGTATCAAAATCCTTTATGGCGTCGAAGTGAATCTTGTAAATGATGGTGTACCCATCGTTTATAATGAGGCGCATATCGCTTTGGCAGATGCAACCTATGTTGTGTTTGACGTAGAGACGACGGGTCTGTCAGCCGTTTATGATACGATCATTGAATTTGCTGCAGTCAAAATCCGTGACGGGGACATCATTGATCGATTCGAGTCATTTGCTAATCCGCATCACCCACTATCCAATACGACGATAGAATTGACTGGAATCACTGATGATCTTGTAGAAAATGCTCCAGAAGTCTCGGAAGTGCTGGAAAAGTTCAAGGAATGGGCGGGCGATGCGATCCTGGTTGCCCACAACGCAGCCTTCGATATGGGGTTTTTGAATATAGGTTATAAAAACTTGGGTTATCCTAAAGCTTCCAATCCTGTGCTTGATACATTGGAACTTGCCCGTTTCTTATATCCGGAGTTTAAAAATCACCGGTTAAATACACTATGTAAAAAGTTCGATATTGATTTGACCCAGCATCATAGGGCCATTTATGACGCCGAAGCTACAGGTTACCTTATGCTGAAGATGCTGAAGGATGCAATGGAAAAGGAGATTACCCATCATGATCAACTTAATGACAATATGGGTAAAGGAAATGCTTACCAGCGTTCCCGGCCGTCCCATTGTACGTTGATCGCGCAAACACAGGCGGGGTTAAAAAACCTTTTTAAATTAATTTCAATATCACACATCGATTATTTCTATCGTGTGCCCCGATTACCGCGCTCACAACTTAAAAAGTATCGTGAAGGAATCCTGGTCGGATCGGGATGTGATAAAGGGGAAGTTTTTGAAGGGATGATGCAGAAGGGTTTTGAGGAAGTCGTCGATATCGCCGAATTCTACGATTATCTTGAAATCCATCCGAAGGAAGTGTATCAGCATTTGATTGAGCTTGAATATGTACGGGATGATAAATCATTAGAAACGATCATCTCCAATATCGTCAAGCTTGGTGAAAAGCTGGACAAGCCAGTCGTAGCCACGGGAAATGTGCATTATTTGGATCCGAATGATAAAATTTACCGTAAAATCCTTGTGAATTCACAAGGCGGCGCGAACCCGTTGAATCGTCATAAGCTTCCTGACGTACATTTTCGGACAACAGATGAAATGCTGCGGGAATTCTCCTTCCTCGGTTCCGAGAAAGCCAAAGAGGTCGTGGTAACCAACACGAATAAAATCGCTGATATGATTGAAGAAATCAAGCCAATCAAGGATGAGTTATACACACCTAAAATTGAAGGTGCAGATGAAGAGATGCGTGAAATGAGTTATGGCATGGCAAGGAAGATTTATGGGGAAAACCTGCCGGAAATCGTGGAAGCCCGTCTTGAGAAAGAATTGAAAAGCATCATCGGCCACGGTTTTGCCGTTATTTATTTAATTTCCCACAAGCTTGTTAAAAAATCATTGAATGATGGTTATCTAGTTGGCTCAAGGGGGTCGGTTGGATCATCTTTCGTTGCCACCATGACTGAAATTACAGAGGTGAACCCTCTTCCGCCGCATTATGTATGTCCTGAGTGCAAGAAATCCGAATTCTTCAATGACGGTTCTGTAGGTTCCGGGTTTGACCTGCCCGATAAAGACTGTCCCGATTGTGGCATCGCTTATACAAAAGACGGGCATGATATCCCGTTTGAAACTTTCCTTGGATTTAAAGGGGATAAGGTTCCGGATATCGACTTGAACTTCTCCGGTGAATATCAGCCGAAGGCCCATAACTATACGAAGGTCTTATTCGGTGAAGAATATGTATATCGTGCCGGAACGATTGGTACGGTCGCTGAAAAAACGGCTTATGGATATGTAAAAGGGTATTCCTCTGATAATAACATCCATATGCGCGGAGCCGAGACCGATCGCCTTGTTGCCGGTTGCACTGGTGTGAAAAGGACGACTGGACAGCACCCGGGCGGAATCATCGTCGTTCCGGATTATATGGATATCTATGATTTCACACCAATTCAGTTCCCTGCGGATGACCGGAATTCAGAGTGGAAAACAACTCACTTTGATTTCCATTCCATTCACGATAATATTTTGAAACTTGATATACTTGGACACGATGATCCGACAGTAATCCGGATGCTTCAAGATTTAAGTGGCATCGATCCAAAGACCGTTCCTACCGATGATCCGGAAGTAATGAAAATATTCAGCAGTACTGAATCTCTAGGAGTTACCGAAGAACAGATCATGTGTAAAACGGGTACGCTTGGCATCCCGGAATTTGGTACGCGTTTTGTCCGGCAGATGCTTGAAGATACGAAACCTACGACTTTTTCCGAGCTTGTTCAGATTTCAGGCCTTTCCCACGGTACGGATGTATGGCTGAGCAATGCACAGGAACTGATCCACAACCGGATCTGCACACTAAGTGAGGTTATAGGCTGCCGGGATGATATTATGGTCTATCTGATCTATCAAGGTCTCGATCCTTCCCTGGCGTTTAAAATCATGGAATCTGTACGTAAAGGGAAAGGGCTCTCGGAGGAATTCGAAGAGGAAATGAGGAAAAATGAGGTGCCGGAATGGTATATCGATTCATGTAAGAAGATTAAATACATGTTCCCGAAAGCCCATGCTGCAGCTTACGTCTTAATGGCTGTCCGGATTGCCTATTTTAAAGTGCATCTGCCCTTATTATACTATGCGGCCTATTTCACAGTACGTGCCGATGATTTTGAAATCGACGCCATGACACGGGGATCGCAAGCGATCAAAGCAAAAATGGAAGAAATCATGGTAAAGGGATTGGATGCATCCACAAAGGAAAAGAATACATTGACGGTTCTTGAACTAGCTTTGGAAATGTGTGAACGAGGATATTCATTCGCTAAAGTGGACTTGTACAAATCCAGTGCAGATCAATTCCTAATTGAAGGAAATACTTTGATTCCGCCTTTCAATTCGATACCTGGTCTTGGAACGAATGCGGCGATCAATATTGTCAACGCACGGGGAAATGGTGAATTCCTCTCCAAAGAAGACCTTCAACAGCGGGGGAAGGTTTCGAAGACCATCCTTGAATACCTTGATAAACAAGGCTGTCTGGAGTCATTGCCTGAACAAAATCAGTTATCTTTATTTTAAAAGAGGAAACGGATTTCAAAAAGGAAGAAACAGACATGATATTTGCAAAAATATCTTGATTATGGTATATTTTTATTGGAAATACTAAGAGGAACCAATGGCAAGAGTGGGGAAACCCACTCTTTCGTGTTGTAATGACCATTTATTTTGAATCCGAAACCAAGCGCATACAACGCACGTATGGAGGAAACAAATGAGTAAAAAGGTAACGGAAGTCGTAGAGGAATTAGCATTACCAATTCTTGAAGAATTGCAGCTTGAATTAGTCGAAGTGGAGTATGTGAAGGAAGGTAAAAGCTGGTTCCTTCGAGTGTACATTGATAAAGAAACAGGCGTAGATATTGATGATTGCGGAAATGTGAGTGAAAAACTCAGTGAAAAGCTTGATGAGGTTGATCCGATTCCACAAAATTATTTTCTCGAAGTTTCATCACCCGGAGCTGAAAGGCCTCTGAAAAAAGAGAAGGATTTCCTTAATGCTATCGGTAAAAATGTTTACATAAAAACATACGAGCCCATTTTAGATGAAAAAGAATTCGAAGGAATCTTAACCAGTTTCGATGGTGAAGAAGTGACAATCGAAGTCAGAATCAAGACAAGAAAGAAAACGATCGTCATACCATTCGAAAAGGTAGCCAAAGCAAGATTGGCGATTACCTTCGCTTAAGTCAAGCAAATCATTAATTTAAATATCCGTAAGGGGGATCACCATGGGCAATGAGTTATTGGATGCTCTCTATATTTTAGAAAACGAAAAAGGAATTTCCAGGGAGGTTTTGATCGACGCGATTGAATCTGCCCTTATATCGGCATATCGCCGTAACTTTAACCAAGCACAAAATGTACGTATCGACTTGAATCTTGGTAAAGGAACAATGCGTGTATTTGCCAGAAAAGACGTTGTTGACGAAGTGTTCGATTCGCGTCTGGAAATTTCTGTTGAAGAAGCAAGAGCAATTGATCCCAACTATCAGTTAGATGATGTTGTCGAAATGGAAGTAACACCTAAGGATTTCGGCCGTATTGCTGCACAAACAGCAAAACAAGTTGTCACTCAAAGGGTGCGTGAAGCGGAACGGGGCATCATTTATGCCGAATTCATCGATCGTGAAGAGGATATCATGACTGGTATCGTTCAACGCCAGGATTCCCGATTCATTTATGTGAGCTTAGGTAAAATCGAGGCTTTGCTCCCGGTGAATGAGCAAATGCCGAATGAACAATATAAACCGCATGACCGCATTAAAGTTTTCATCACTAAAGTTGAAAAGACTTCCAAGGGTCCGCAAATTTTTGTATCCCGTTCACATCCTGGCCTTTTAAAACGTTTATTCGAAATCGAAGTGCCTGAAATTTTCGATGGAACAGTCGAGATCAAGTCAGTTGCCCGCGAAGCAGGCGACCGTTCAAAAATCTCCGTGCACTCCGATAACGAAGAAGTCGATCCTGTCGGTTCCTGTGTAGGCCAAAAAGGCCAGCGTGTTCAGGCCATAGTCAACGAATTGAAAGGTGAAAAGATCGATATCGTCAAATGGTCGGAGAATCCGGTCATTTTCGTTGCGAATGCTTTAAGCCCTTCAAAAGTACTTGAGGTCATTGTTAAAGAAGAGGAAAAGGCGACGACTGTAATCGTACCGGATTATCAACTCTCCCTGGCAATTGGTAAGCGTGGACAAAATGCCCGTTTAGCTGCCAAGCTTACAGGCTGGAAAATTGATATCAAGAGTGAAACGGAAGCCCGCGAAGCTGGTATATATCCTGTGGAAGAACAGGAATTCCTTTTGAGCAGAGATAGTTATGTTACTGAAGAGGAAACAGATTTCGAAGAGGATAACGAGTAATTCGAGGTGAAAAAAGATGAATAACCGAAAAAAAATCCCGATGCGTAAATGTGTGGCGACAGGCGAAATGAAGCCGAAGAAAGAACTCATTCGCATCGTTCGATCTAAAGAAGGGGAAGTCAGCCTGGATCCGACCGGTAAGAAATCTGGAAGGGGAGCTTATTTGACTCTTGATCGGGATGTTATCGAGCTGGCCAAAAAGAAAAATGTGCTGGCTAATCACCTTAGTACCCAAATCGATTCTTCCCTTTATGAACAATTGCTCGAATTAGTGAATAAGGAGAAAAACTAACACCATGACCCAACAACAACAATGGATGTCTCTATTAGGTTTGGCCAATCGAGCACGCAAGCTAATTTCGGGTGAAGAATTAGTGGTTAAAGAGATTAGAAGCGGTAATGCCAAAGTTGTTATTTTATCCGCGGACGCTTCAAAAAACACTGAAAAAAAAATATCTGATAAGTGCGCATTTTATCAGGTTCCTTTAAAAAGAGTCGAAAGCAGGTCATTGCTCGGCCATGCGATAGGTAAGGATGCTAGAGTTGCCGTCGCAGTTCTGGATGAAGGTTTTGCACAAAAACTCCGAACGCTGCTCGATTAAATTTTACGGGGGTGAACGTATGACAAAATTGCGTGTATATGAATATGCAAAACAAAAGAACGTTTCAAGCAAGGATGTAATAAATAAACTTAAAGAAATGAATATAGAGGTAACAAACCATATGACAGCATTAGACGATTCAACTGTAAATAAATTAAACGATTCAATCAAACCTAAAAACGAAGATAAAAGCCAAGAGCCAAAAGCTAACGCTACGGTTGCGAAGTACGAAGCCGAAGCGGATGAAAAGAGCACTGTCAATAAAGAAAAACTGAAGAAGAAACCACCAGTTAAACCTGTAGGGACGAAAAAACCAACTGGCGGCCAGTTCAACAAGGGTCGCAATAACAAGAATAAAAATAATAAACAAAGACAACAAGCGCCTCAGGCACCTGTTACAAAACGTAAAGAAAGAGAACTTCCAGAGAAAATTACGTTTTATGAGTCTTTGACGGTTATGGAACTTGGAAAAAAACTTCACCGTGAACCTTCTGAAATCATTAAAAAGCTCTTTATGCTTGGTGTTATGGCAACTATCAACCAAACTTTGGATAAAGATGCAATTGAATTGATTTGTGCGGAATACGGTGTAGTGGCCGAAGAAGAGATTCGTGTCGATCTAACAGACCTTGAATCACTTGTCACTGAGGATGCTTCTGAAGATTTGATTGAACGTCCGGCTGTCGTGACGATCATGGGTCACGTTGACCATGGTAAAACGACATTGCTTGATTCTATACGCCATACAAAAGTCACTGAAGGCGAAGCGGGCGGAATCACTCAGCATATCGGTGCTTATCAAGTTAAAGTTAACGATAAGAAAATAACATTCCTTGATACACCAGGTCATGCTGCGTTTACAACAATGCGTGCCCGCGGTGCACAAGTTACCGATATCACCATTCTTGTCGTCGCTGCGGATGATGGCGTCATGCCTCAAACGATTGAAGCGATCAACCATGCTAAAGCGGCAGAAGTTCCAATTATCGTTGCTGTAAATAAGATGGATAAAGAAGCTGCCAATCCGGACCGTGTCATGCAAGAATTGACAGAACATGGTTTAGTTTCTGAAGCATGGGGCGGAGACACAATTTTCGTACCAATTTCAGCTAAGAACGGTGAGGGTATCGATAGCTTGCTTGAAATGATTCTTCTTGTCAGTGAAGTGGAGGAGTATAAAGCGAATCCATCTCGTAAAGCAAATGGAACGGTTATCGAAGCACGTTTGGATAAAGGGCGCGGATCGGTTGCCACATTGCTTGTTCAAAACGGAACGTTGAAAATTGGGGATCCGATCGTTATCGGTAATACATTCGGACGTGTTCGTGCGATGGTCAACGATCTTGGACGCCGTGTTAAGGATGCAGGTCCTTCAACACCGGTTGAAATCACTGGATTGAACGAAGTGCCGCAAGCCGGCGATCGTTTCATCGTCTTTGAAGATGAGAAAACGGCCCGTCAAGTTGGGGAAGTGCGTGCACAGAGACAACTTGCTTCACAACGTAATGAGAAATCCCGTGTAACCCTAGATACTTTGTTCGAACAAATGAAAGAAGGGGAAATAAAAGAATTGAACATCATTCTAAAAGCTGATGTTCAGGGTTCTGCG
>NZ_JBFUIQ010000031.1:0-45198 GCF_056401795.1 Peribacillus sp. P4_D6 | reverse complement strand
GAAGGTACGAGACTCCTGCGGGAAAAGCGCGTCTAGGGGAGACCCCGCAGGCGAAAGCCGAGGAGGCTCCCCGACCGCCCGCGGAAAGCGAGTGCCTAGAGTGGAAATCAACGTCCAAATTGTACAAGCCATAAAAAATAGACAAACTCGATTTTCATCGAGTTTGTCTACAGTCTGAGCGTACTGCATTTAGCAGTACGCTTTTATAAATCTCAATTACTTAATGATGTGGATAGGAGTTCCAAGGGCAACTTCAGCAGCTTCCATTGTGATTTCCCCTAAAGTTGGATGTGCATGGATTGTCATCGCAATATCTTCGGCAGTCATTCCTGCTTCGATAGCCAAACCTAGTTCTGCAATCATATCAGAAGCGTTTGGTCCTGCAATTTGTGCTCCAATAACCAATCCGTCTTCTTTGCGAGTGATAAGCTTCACAAATCCGTCCGTATTATTTAATGAAAGAGCACGTCCATTTGCAGCGAATGGGAATTTAGAAGCAAGCGCTTCGATTCCAGCTTCCTTCGCTTCTTTTTCATTATAACCGACAGAAGCAAGTTCCGGTTCAGAGAATACAACAGCCGGAATAGCAAGATAGTCGATTTCAGATGAATGTCCAGCAATGGCTTCAGCTGCAATTTTACCTTCATAAGAAGCTTTATGAGCTAACTGAGGTCCAGAAACGATATCACCGATTGCGTAGATGTTTTTCACGCTAGTACGGCATTGTTTATCCGTTTCGATCAAACCGCGGTCAGTCATTTTGATTCCGACTTGTTCCAGGCCGATTTCAGCAGTGTTTGGACGACGTCCAACTGTTACTAAAACGTAATCGGCTTCAACTTTTTTCTCTTCGCCTTTTACTTCATAAGTAACGGTTACACCTGTATCAGTTTCTTCCACGCCTTTAGCATTTGCTTTAGTAACAATTTCAGCACCTTTGTTTTTAAGGTTACGCTTAACAAGTGCTGCCATTTGTTTTTCAAAGCCTGCAGAAAGGATTTCTTCGGTACCTTCAAGGATCGTCACTTTAGTGCCAAAGCTAGCGAATGCTCCGCCAAGCTCAGTTCCGATGTAACCTCCGCCGATTACCACGATCGAACTTGGAACTTCTTCCAAAGCAAGAGCGCCAGTTGAATTAAGTACGCGTTTCGTATATTTAAATGACGGAATCTCGATTGGCGATGAACCAGTAGCGATGATTGCGTTTTTAAAAGTATATGTTTGGGCTGAGTCTTCATTCATAACACGGATGCTGTTTTCATCAACGAAATAAGCTTCGCCAGTTACAACATCAACATTATTGCCTTTTAACAGGCTGCTTACACCGCCAGTTAATTTTTTTACAACAGTACCTTTCCAAGCTTGTACTTTAGAAAAATCAACAGTAACTTTTTCTGCAAAGATACCCATATCTTCTGAATGCTGAGCTTCATGGAAACGGTGTCCAGCCGAAATTAAAGCTTTCGATGGAATACAGCCTACATTCAAACAAACTCCGCCGATTGTTCCTTTTTCAACGACCGTTACTTTCTGTCCAAGCTGTGCTGCGCGAATTGCGGCAACATATCCCCCTGGGCCTGAACCGATTACTAAAGTATCTGTTTCGATTGGAAAATCTCCTACTACCATTGTTTACGCCTCCATTAACAATAATTCTGGGTCGTTCAATAACTTTTTGATATGATTCAATGCATGTTGAGCTGTTGCTCCATCAATCATGCGGTGATCAAAGCTCAGTGATAATGCCAGAACTGGAGCGGCGATAATTTCCCCGTCGCGTACAATTGCTTTTTCGGCAATGCGTCCAATCCCTAGAATGGCAACTTCTGGATGATTGATAACAGGTGTGAACCATTGACCGCCTGCGGAACCGATATTCGTAATGGAGCAAGAAGCACCTTTCATTTCGTTAGGAGCCAATTTGCCGTCACGGGCTTTCGTCGCTAATTCGTTAATTTCTTGTGAAATAGCGAAAGTTGATTTACGATCTGCATCTTTTACAACTGGAACGAGCAGTCCTTTGTCTGTGTCTGCCGMAATTCCGATATTGTAATAGTGTTTATGGATAATCTCACTAGCTTCATCATCAAATGATGTGTTAAGCATARGGAATTCACGCRATGCACTTGTTAACGCTTTAACAACATAAGGTAGGAATGTAAGCTTGATTCCTTTTTGTGCAGCAATTTCCTTGAATTTCTTACGGTGAGCAACCAATAGCGTCACATCGACTTCATCCATTAATGTAACATGCGGAGCTGTCTGCTTGGACTTAACCATTGCTTTTGCGATCGCTTTTCTCATACCGCTCATTTTCTCACGAGTTTCAGGATATTGCCCTTCTGGAATTGAAACTTTTTGTTTTTCGGTTGTTTCCGTATCATTTTGTTGTGAAGCTTCACTTTGAGCTGCTGGTTGCTGTGGAGCGGTTTTGCCGTTTTTGAAAGCATCAATGTCTTCCTTCATGATGCGGCCGTTATCCCCAGAACCAGTGATCTCACGAATATTTACCCCTTGTTCGCGTGCATATTTCCTGACAGAAGGCATGGCGATAATACGGCGTGAAGGATCTGCCTCAACCTGTGGTTGTGCTCCCGCGCCCGTTACTCCGCTATTTTCTTGAACCGGAGCAGCCTCTTTCTTGACTTCCTGTCCAGCTTCAGCAGTTGCTTGAACCTGGGCCTCCGTATTCTTCTCGCCTTCTGCCTTCGCTTCTTCTCCATGATCCCCTTTAAACTGAAGATTTTCATAACCTGGAGCATCGAATGTTACAAGTACATCGCCAACAACGGCAACCGTTCCTTCTTGAACAAGGATTTCTTCAACGGTACCTTCCACCGGTGATGGGATTTCAACAACGGCCTTATCGTTTTGAACCTCGCAAAGCACGTCATCTTCTTGTATCTTATCTCCTGGCTTTACAAACCATTTCACTATTTCACCTTCGTGTATACCTTCTCCGATATCAGGGAGTCTAAATTGGAATGCCACTGAGTTCAACCTCCTATATTAAATCATACTTAGTGCTTTGAATAAAGTCCTTTATCTTGCATTACCGTTAATGCAAAATCACTTTCCCGAGCAGGACATTCATTCCATTACTTAAGATTGTTAAAACTTCAAGACTTTAGTCGCCGTTTCAATAATGTCTTTATAATTAGGGAGCCATACTGTTTCAGCTTGTGAAAACGGGAATACCGTATCAGCTGCCGCCACGCGCAGTACTGGAGCATCCAAGCTCAAAATGGCACGTTCGTTAATTTCCGCTACGACATTCGCTGCTATACCAGCTTGCTTTTGTGCTTCTTGAACAACGATAGCGCGTCCTGTTTTTTCTACAGAAGCAATGATTGTATCAATATCCAATGGTGATACAGTCCGTAAGTCGACCACTTCGACGGAATGGCCATCCTTAGCCAATTCCTCAGCTGCCTTGATGGATTCCTGCACCATCGCACCATAAGTAATAATGGATAAATCCGTTCCTTCTCTTTTCACATCCGCTTTTCCTAATGGAATTGTGTATTCTTCTTCAGGAACTTCCTGACGGAAAGAACGGTACAATTTCATGTGCTCAAGGAAAATGACAGGGTCATTATCACGAATCGCTGAAATCAATAAGCCTTTTGCATCGTAAGGAGTGGAAGGGATAACTACCTTTAACCCTGGTTGCTGGGCCATTAAACCTTCTAAGCTATCAGCATGCATTTCCGGAGTATGGACTCCGCCCCCAAAAGGTGAGCGAATTGTAACCGGTGCACTGTAACGTCCGCCTGAACGGTAGCGCATACGAGCAAGCTGACCGCTTACGGAATCCATTACTTCATATACAAACCCAAAGAATTGAATTTCAGGAACAGGACGGAAACCTTGTAAAGAAAGACCGACCGCTAATCCACCGATTCCAGATTCAGCAAGAGGTGTATCGAATACACGATCTTCACCGAATTCTTTTTGAAGATTTTCCGTTGCACGGAAAACTCCTCCATTAAGACCTACATCTTCCCCAAAAACGAGTACATTCTCGTCATTTTTAAGTTCTGTACGTAATGCTTCTGTAATTGCTTGAATCATCGTCAATTGAGCCATGGCTTACTTCGACTCCTTCTCTTTATAAATTTCATATTGTTCTTTTAAGTTATAAGGCATTTCTTCATACATGATTTCAATTAGGTCTGTAACCTTTTGTTTAGGTTCTGCATCAGCCAATTTGATTGCTTCTTTAATATCGTCTTTGGCTTTCTCTATCGTTTCGTTTTCTAATTCTTCATTCCAAAGTTTTTTGCTTTCCAAGAACTTGCGGAAACGAACCAATGGATCTTTCAGTTCCCACTCGTTATCCATTTCGGAAGTACGGTAACGTGTCGGGTCATCCCCAGCCATCGTATGTGGTCCATAACGGTAAGTTAATGTTTCAATCAATGTAGGGCCTTCACCATTGATTGCACGTTCACGCGCTTCTTTAACAGCTGTATATACGGCCAACGCATCCATACCATCAACCTGGATTCCAGGAATACCTGCAGCCACACCCTTTTGGGCCAATGTTTTCGATGCTGACTGCAAATCAACTGGTGTAGAGATTGCGAAACGGTTATTTTGCACGATGAAGATAGCTGGCGCTTTAAAGGCACCTGCAAAGTTAATTCCCTCATAGAAGTCACCTTGTGAAGTTCCACCGTCACCCGTATATGTAATGGCAACAGCTTTTTTCCCGCGTTTCTTCAACCCAAGAGCAACTCCGGCAGCTTGGATATATTGAGCGCCGATAATGATTTGAGGAGAAATTACATTGACGTCTTCAGGAATTTGATTTCCCTTAAAATGACCCCGGGAGAATAAGAATGCTTGCCAAAGCGGCAGGCCATGCCAAACGATTTGCGGAACATCACGATAACCAGGCAAAATGAAATCTTCTTTTTCCAAAGCATACTGGGAAGCGATTTGAGAAGCTTCTTGACCGGCAGTCGGTGCATAGAAACCTAATCTACCTTGACGGTTCAGTGATATGGAACGTTGATCCAAGATGCGTGTATAAACCATACGGCGCATTAATTCTTGCAATTGTTCATCACTTAAATCAGGCATAGCCGCTTCATTCACGACTTCTCCCTCTTCATTTAAAATTTGAAAAGTTTCAAATTGTTCTTCTACTTTCTTAAGCTGATCCTGAACATTAATTTTAGCTTGTTTAGTTTTTTGAGCCATTTGGCACCTCATCCTTTCATTAAAAAGGTTTGCTATTATTATTCTATAAAGCAAAAATAGTTTGCTTTTTAGTTTCTGCAACAATACATTCTTTTATTTTTCCCTTAAGACCAATCCTCAAACGTGGATATGCTTAATATGTCTCAATCTTATTCTGTACCATAAAAAAAATCAAGGAAAATGATACAAGAATTTTTATAGATTAAGTTTACAAGATGAATTAACATCAAGTCAATCACTTGGAGTTCCTAATAATTTTGATTTAATAGAATTTCCAATACTCATACTTCTTCTCTGTATTAGTTTTCAATTTACAACTGTACTATTAAATTTCCCTTATTTATCAATTTAAGGATGGCCAAGGATAACATTTCAATTCCCCAGCATATCCCATCGATTCCAAAACCGCTTTAACTAAAGGCATTTGAGCCTGTAAAATAATATACCGAAAAAATATTCAAACGCTTTCATCTAAGTCTGCTGTTAGATTTTTAATTTTCGTTTTTTTTTAGTACAGGTATGAAAATTTAAATCAGGCTGGTTGCACAAAAAAAAGACCATTCTAAAATTTTTTATTCCAAAAAGAACTGGATTGAAAAAAATAGGGGCTGTGAGTGAGGATCACAGCCCATCATTATTTATATTAATTTGTTGAATCCGCCATTTCTATGCCGGAACTATCATAAAAACTTTCTTTTTTTTGATTTGATTTTTCCGTTAATGCATTAAATTCCTCATTTGCTTTCAAAACTTTTGTATAAGAGGTATTTATTTTCTCGATTTGCACTTGTAATTCATCCATTTTCAAATCCTCTTTTTTGAAAAGCTCATATAATTCACGATCATAAGCTAGACTTTGTTGATAGGCATCATATAAATCATCATAGGTGCTATAGCGCTCACTCATGATCTTTTTCATTTCAGTCGCTTCTTCTTTTATCTTTTCATCCTCTATTTTCCCGATTTGTTCATCTATTTGATTGAATTGTTCTTTTGAGGATTGCATACTGCTTTGTTCCTTTTCAATTATTTTTTCCCTTTCGTCGATATTCTTGGTTGCTTCATCTGAAAGCTCGACGATCTGTTCATAATCATCCAATCCAAGTTTAATGATTTTCTCATATTTTTCTTTTTCTTTTTTCTCCAAATCATTAAGCGGCTCTTGATTCTCGGTGAAATCACTTTCCTTTTCTGCAGTTTTCTCCAGGATTTTGTGGATTCTTTCTTCCGGTGAACCATTAAAACAACCAGTCAAGGTCACTAAAGAAAGAAGTAAGATAACAAATGGACCAAAACGTTTCAACATAGACAACTCCTTCTGATAGTTCTTTGAAGATTCATGTTCCTCAATTCATTCTTAAGCCGCAGACATTTGTTACAATCATATTCCGAGCAGGTTTTTTTCATTACTGGGCGCTAGCCTACACCCTTTAAACCATACTGCATAGGCTGTAGGGACCGTTTCAAATTTGAATGGTCAGCATTTTAATAAATACAAAAACGGAGGTATGAAATTATGTATGGAGGTTTCAACCAAGAATGTTGTTATCCGGTTTCCGCTGCACCCAGCTATGGATATGGCGATGGTGGAGGCTGCGGCTTTGGAAGCGGCTTTGCCCTGATCATTGTCCTGTTCATTCTGTTAATCATCGTCGGCGCGTGCTTATGCTAACCAGGTAATTACTATTACCTTTACCCGAAAATGTTAACGATTTACCCTGATTCACAAAAAATGATAATATTTTTTAAATAGACCAACATGCAATAAAATAATGGCAGGGATAGGAAATCATCGACTTGATTCCATCCCCTCCATTTTTCTTTCATTAAACCATTCATTAACTTTCAGCCTCTTTTTTGTTAAAATAACCCTATACATATTATAAGAATTTTTATGGGGTGAAAGATTATGCTTACCATGGATGATTTTGTTAATGAAGACGATCCAATCTTAAGGCAAGTTGCGGTAGAGGTTCCGCTTCCGGCATCAAATGAAGATAAGCAACTTTTAGCCAGCTTGATGGAATATGTCCAAAACAGCCAGAAACCTGATATTGCTGCTCTATACGGGTTAAGGGCAGGAATTGGCTTGGCTGCACCACAGGTTAATGTTTCAAAAAGGATGATTGCGGTTCATTTAAAAGAAAAGGATGATCAACTTTATAGCTATGCACTTTTCAACCCTAAACTCGTTAGCCATTCAGTCGAAAAAGCATACTTGACATCCGGAGAAGGCTGTCTTTCCGTAAATCGGCCCGTTTCCGGCTATGTGCCACGTTATGCCCGAATAACGGTTGCGGGTACGGACCTGGAAGGGAAATCGGTTCAACTCCGCCTGAAAGGCATCGCAGCCATTTGCTTTCAACATGAAATCGACCACCTTAATGGTATCATGTTTTATGATCATATCAATCAGGAAGACCCCTATGCCATTCCGGAAAATTCAATTGCGGTAGAAAGGTAACGTAATAAGCAAAACCCCCGTCTGTTGGCTGACGGGGGTTTATTTTTTATATCAGTTCAAGTTCCTTCAAACCAAAAAGTATGCCATCATCATCGACATCCTTCGTTACAAAGTCGGCCTCTTGCTTCACAAGCTGACCGGCATTCCCCATAGCCACGCCATATCCCGCTACTTTTAACATCTCTATATCGTTTAAGCCATCTCCAAAGGCGTAAACATCCTCAAGAGCAAACCCGACTTTTTCCATTAATATTTTAATCCCTTCAGCCTTTGAACCCCCGAATGGAAGTACATCCGTCGAATACTCATGCCATCTAATGAAGTGAAAATCATCATATTTCCCAACAAAGTTCCCTTCTTCAGCTTCCGAACAGAATAATAAGGCTTGGTATATATCATGGTCCTCATAAAAATCCGCAACATGTTCAGGGTGGGGAAACTTAAGGCTGCTCAATGCTTCTTCAATTCTGCTATGATGCGGAACACTCGATTTCATTGTCTCCTCATTCATGAACACGATCGGTATTTCATTTTTTTCAGCATGTTCGTGAAGGCGTTTTATCTCAGGTTTGCTCAAAGGGTTTTTATAAACGACTTTCCCTTCAAAAACAACGTATTGTCCATTGAAACTTACGAATGTATCGATGCCAAGCTCTTCCCTTAAAGACTCGAACATGAACGGAGCCCTTCCTGTGGCAATCGCTACAAAAACCCCGCTATCTTGCAGTTGCTTAATGGCTTCTTTTGTTGAAGCAGGTAACTTTTTTTCATGATCAAGCAATGTTCCGTCAATATCAAAAAATACGATTTTCACTTGCGATTCACTTCCAATTCATTCATTTTTTCCTTTTTAATATGTAACCATTTAATAATTGTCATCAAGATAAGTCAAGTAACTCTACCGGACCCAACTCAAAGTTACGTTTTTTATTCAGGAATGGGCATATACTATTCTTAATAGAAACCAACTCAGGCTTTCCAGATTACACTTCTCCCATCCTTCTGCCTCTCAAATCCCAGTTGCTTGTTTGAAAGAGCCTTTTTTTTCAAAAATGGGCCATGTACCTGTAAAGACGTATTTACATTATTGAATAATCCTATACAATAATAATTAAGGGAGCGTGATCGCCATGTTAAAAAAGCTTCGTAAAAAGCTTGTTAAACAGTGGAATGATCTTTTAAGAAAAAAATCTATCGCATGATTTGCCACTCATTCCTGCCTTGGCCGTCATCCATATGCGAATTTTTTTCGGACAGCCCTTCAAAAACTTGCGGAGGGCTTCTTCCTTGTTGTAAAGTTCTTGTTAGGCATTCTTTCTATCTTGGCTTTTATATGGTCTGGTGAATACATATTTCAATCAAAATATGAGTCGCTGTGTTTTCATGAAACGCTACACACAGTGGTACTGTATTAATTTAGAAAGAAATCGTTTAAAAAAAGATCCCATGATTTAAGTTTTACACATGGCAAAAACGGATAGGATATAAGATAGAGGAAGCTACAATTGGATTGATACCAGATTCGGCCATCTATTTTTTTATATACTTTTAGACATTGGTATATTTAATTCATCAAACCCCTTCCGTTTTTATGGCGGAGCTGGGTTTATTTTTACATGATGTTGAAAAACATGAAAAAATTGTTGTTTTTATATATAATGAAAAAAGCAATGCAAACAAGTGAGGAGAGATTAAAATGGTTTTTAAGGTATACTATCAAGTAACCATATCAGAGGTTCCCATCAGGGAGAATACTAAAACAATGTTTGTCGAAGGTGAATCCGTTCGTGACGTTCGTTTAAAATTAAAAAAAGAACCTTATAACGTAGAAATCGTACTACCCGTAACCGGAGCATATTTAGAATATGAAAAACAAAATGAAGATTACAAAGTATTGGAGCTATAATTTATGAAATTCGTAAAAAACGATCAAACAGCTGTATTCGCCCTGGGCGGTTTAGGCGAAATCGGTAAGAACACATATGCTGTTCAGTTTCAAGATGAAATCATCATCATTGATGCTGGAATTAAATTTCCTGAAGATGAACTCCTCGGTATTGACTATGTGATTCCAGATTACAGCTATTTAGAGAAAAATGTAGATAAAATCAAAGGTGTCTTCATTACCCATGGTCATGAAGATCACATTGGGGGGATTCCTTATTTACTTAGAAAAGTGAATGTCCCTGTATACGGCGGGAAGCTTGCACTTGGACTGCTTCGTAATAAATTGGAAGAACACGGCCTTTTACGTCAGACAACCATGATTGAAATCAGTGAAGATGAAGTGATCAAGTTCCGGAAAACGTCCGTCTCTTTCTTCCGTACAACTCACAGTATCCCTGACTCATATGGAATCGTCGTAAAAACCCCACCTGGACAAATTGTCCATACTGGTGATTTTAAATTCGACTTCACCCCAGTGGGTGAGCCTGCAAACCTGACCAAGATGGCTGAAATCGGTAAAGAAGGTGTATTGTGCTTACTCTCGGATAGCACAAATAGTGAAGTGCAGAACTTTACTATGTCCGAAAGCCGTGTCGGTGATACCATTCAAGACATTTTCCGCAAGGTTGACGGCCGGATTATTTTTGCAACGTTTGCATCGAATATCCATCGCCTTCAGCAAGTTGTGGAAGCAGCCGTGGCCAACGGCCGTAAAATAGCCGTTTTTGGCCGAAGCATGGATTCAGCCATATCAATCGGACAAGATCTTGGTTATATCGTAGCGCCTAAAGATACATTTATTGATGTACAGCAATTGAATCGTATGCCTGCGAATAAAGTGACCATCCTTTGTACAGGCAGCCAAGGTGAACCAATGGCAGCACTGTCGCGCATAGCGAACGGCACTCACCGTCAAATTCAAATCATCCCTGGTGATACGGTAGTATTTTCATCTTCACCCATCCCAGGTAACACAATCAGCGTTTCCAGAACGATCAATCAATTATATCGTGCAGGAGCAGACGTCATTTCAGGTCCTCTGAATGACATTCATACTTCAGGACATGGCGGACAGCAGGAACAAAAGCTTATGCTCCGTTTGATAAAACCAAAATTCTTCATGCCAATCCACGGTGAATACCGTATGCAAAAACTGCATGCCCGCCATGCAGTCGATTGCGGCGTTCCGGAAGAAAATTGTTTTATCATGGATAATGGCGAAGTTCTTTCCTTAAGTGAGAACACAGCTCAAATCGCTGGTAAAATCCCTTCAGGTTCGGTTTATATCGATGGAAGCGGCATTGGGGATATCGGTAATATCGTTCTCCGTGATCGTCGGATTCTTTCCGAGGAAGGCCTTGTCGTTGTTGTGGTCAGCATCAATATGAAGGAATTCAAAATTGCATCCGGTCCTGACATCATCTCACGCGGATTTGTTTATATGAGAGAATCAGGAGACCTTATCAGCGATGCTCAATCCTTGATCACAAAGCATTTAAATAAGGTGATGGATCGCAAAACTACTCAATGGTCTGAAATCAAAAATGAAATTACAGACACTCTATCTCCATTCCTATATGAAAAAACGAAACGCCGTCCGATGATCCTGCCGATCATCATGGAAGTGCAATAAATAATAGAAGCCCAGCCATCATTTGGCTGGGCTTTTTTTGTTTAGGTTTGTAAATCCCCCCACCTTGAATTCCACTCCAGGCACTCACTTTCCCTGGCGCCTTAGAAGCCTGTGGGGTCTACACGTCTCCCGCAGGATCTCGAATACCCGCTCCAATCAATTTTCTTTTAAAAGTTAGATAGAACTCCTTTTGTCAACAGTCTTTCTTGTTTTAAAAATGGAAAGCTTCCGAAAGTAAACTGATAAGAAGCCTATTTTTGTTGATTCCACACTGTCGAAGTGCCGGAAACACGAGTTTATCATGTACGCAAAAAAAAAAAGGGAATTGAAAAATTGTCGATGCAAGCTATTCTCTATAACTCCTTAAGATCCAATTAAAAAACAAAAAGGTTTCGGAATGAGGCCATTCCGAAACCTTTTTGTTTTTTAATTGATAAAAGCGCTGCTCGATTTTAGCAGGACGCTTACTTATTCCACAATTTTTTTTTCAAAGCGATTGATGTCCGAATCCGCGCCGATGACGATCAATATATCACCTTTATGTATTAAATCGCTCGCCTGTGGGGAAACATTAATTTCGTTCCCTCTCTTGATTGCGACTATATTCAGTCCATAGTGGGCACGGATATCAAGGTCAATTATCGAGTTTCCATTCATCTTTTGGCTTGCAACAATTTCGACGATGGAGTGTTCATCAGAAAGCTCCAAATAATCGAGAATATTATTGGAGACGATATTATGGGCAATCCTTCTCCCCATATCCCGTTCGGGGTGCACGACATAGTCGGCCCCGATTTTACGAAGAACCTTCTCGTGATAATCATTTTGCGCTTTAACCGTAACATTTCCGACACCCAATTCCTTAAGCATGAGAGTCGTCAATATACTGGCTTGAATATTCTCGCCAATCGCTACAATGACGTGATCAAAATTTCGAATCCCTATATTCCTTAGTACATTTTCATCTGTCGTATCCCCTACTACGGCATGTGAAGCTATTCTGGCAAATTCATTCACTCGATCTTCGTCGGCATCGATAGCCAGAACCCCTAATCCTTCTTCAGCTAATGTCTTGACTATGCTGCCGCCAAAACGGCCAAGTCCAATCACCGCAAATTCTTTTTTCACAATAAGCCCTCCAACGTCATTCGTTCTTTCTTTAGAGCATGTTCTGCACTGAAAATCATTTTTATGCTTCGCTTCCTTTAAACGTTATATAATCCGTTAAGTGATCGATCGCGAGTTCAATGGCTTTTTCGTCCGGTCTTAACTTGGCGTGATGCAATCCGTATTCCGATGAAACCCCCAGCCAGAACATGAATCCTGGAATCTCCTTTAACATATAACCAAAATCTTCGCCAGTCATTGCTTCAGTACATTCATGCAAATGAACAGCAGTTGACCTCTCTGTGAAATCCATGAATTCCCGGGTCAACCGCTCTTCATTATATACCTGATGATACATCGCGCCATAGTCGATTTCAGCCAAGCACTCATATCCTACTTGTATACCATCCACAAGCGCTTTTATCCTAGACTTGACCTTTACCATCGATTCGGGGTTAAGAGTGCGTATTGTGCCCTCTAACCGCGCTGTCTCCGCAATAATGTTTTGAACGGTGCCTCCAGTAATCTTCCCAACTGTAATGACAGCTGAATCTAGCGGATTGACATTCCTGGAAACGATTGTTTGAAGCTGCCCTACAAGCGAGCAGGCCGCAATGACCATATCATTTGTTTCGTGCGGATAGGCTGCATGTCCTCCTTTCCCCCTCAAATCGATGAATAATTCAGATGTATTGGCAAATAGAAGCCCTTCTTTAACGGCAATCGTCCCAACTGGATACTCCGGAGCAATATGTAAAGCAAGGATCATATCAGGCTTCCATTTTTTCATCGTTTCCGATTTAAGCATTGGTTCAGCTCCGCCAGGACCCTCTTCTGCAGGCTGGAAGATGAATAGCAAGTCATCATCGATCGGATTTTCCGTGAAATATGTCAATAATCCCAAACCTATGCTCATATGAAAATCATGACCGCAGGCATGCATATATTCCTCGTGGTTGGATGCAAACGGCAATCCGGTTTCCTCTTTTATCGGCAAACCGTCTATATCAGCCCTGTAGCCAATGGTTTTTCGCGGGTTCATTCCCTTCACTTTCACGAATATCCCAGTTCGCCATGTTTCTATTTCCATTCGCTCCTGGGCCAGATTCGTTATGTAATTCAGTAGGTATTGCTGCGTCTTGAATTCTTTGAACCCTATCTCCGGTATTTGATGCAGATCACGCCGGATCTTGGCAAAAGGGTTTATTTTCACATTATTCCCTCCCTATACAGAAAGCGTGGATATAGTTATCCACGCTTCAGGCAATATTCACTAAAGAAATTAAAGTTGACGAAGTTCTTGCATGATTTCTGTTTTTGATTTTGTTTTTTCGTCAATTTGTTTAATGACCCTCGCCGGGATACCAGCAGCCACGGAATATGGAGGAACGTCTTTCGTTACGACGGCACCAGCAGCGACAACGGAACCTTCTCCGATTTTGACACCTTCCAGTACGACCGCATTGGCTCCGATCAATACATCATCTTCCAAAATGACCGGCTGTGCGGAAGGCGGCTCGATGACACCTGCTAAAACGGCACCAGCACCTACGTGACAGTTTTTGCCCACTGTTGCACGTCCGCCCAGTATTGCGTTCATGTCAATCATTGTACCTTCACCGATGACAGATCCAATATTGATTGATGCACCCATCATGATGACTGCGTTATCTCCAATGGAAACTTGGTCACGGATTATTGCGCCTGGCTCGATACGGGCTTTGATGCCTTTTAGATCCAATAAAGGAATGGCAGAGTTACGACGATCATTTTCAACTACATAATCCTCGATTTTTGTTCCTGCTGCCTTGATCGCTTCTTCGATTTCAGACCACTCACCGAATACAACCCCTGTATTTCCTGTTATGAAAGTTTTAGAAGCTGGACCAAAATCCAGGCCTTCTAAATCGCCTTTGACATATACCTTTACAGGTGTGGATTTTTTACTATTCGAGATAAAAGAAATAATTTCGTTTGCATCCATTTTATTCATTCCGGGTAAACCTCCTAAATATGTATCATTACTCGTTTTAAATTTACCAGACAACAGCCGGCAAGACAAGTTGAATGTCACTCATATATATTATTCTGCCCTATTGACATTTTCGTCGGCGGACCTATAACATTCCTTGGTCGCGAATATGCTCTTTAACCACTTCCGTGAATGCCTGGACTTGCTTTAACTGGAAGGCAGATTCATAGCCGCAAAGCCATGTATCACGTTCYATGGAGTGGTTATGCCCATCCAGTAGAGGGATTTTAAATACATTCGTATCTTTATCATGTAAAGTGATGGCTGGCAGGATCGCATATCCAATACCATTAAACACCATTTGTTTGCATGTTTCGATTTGATCAACGACTATGGTGTTTTTTGGTGTCGTTTGAAATTGCCGATGCCACCAATCTTGAATTTCCTGATAATAATTCGAATCGCTCTTAAACTGAATGAATGGACGGTCCGTTTCGAACACTTGATTCAGTTCCTTCATTTCAGTATCCACCAAATACAGCATATCCGTGAATAAATGCTGTTTTACGCCTTTCCAATCCGGTGCTCCCCTTATGATGCCAATATGCACTTGCCCTTCATACAAAGACTTTAAAATCTCACTGCTCCAGCCAGTGATCAAGGAAATTTTTGCATACGGATATTTTCGGACGAACTTTTTCAATACTTGCGGCAGCCAATTTTGACCGACAATCGAGGCACAGGCTATTTTCAAAGTGCCATATACTTCATGGTCCATGGCTTGAATACTTTCCCTGACCTTCTCTTCTTTTTCTATAACCTCATTGGCCAAACGAATTACCGCTTCACCTGCAGGCGTCAGTGACAGCCCTTTTTGTGAACGCAGAAACAGTTTCGAGCCCCAATCCTTTTCTATTGATTGTAAACGCTGGGATAAAGCCGGCTGGGAAACGAACAACCGCTCAGCTGCTTTTCTCATATTCATTTCCTGAGCAAGCACTGATAATAAATGAAATTCTGAAAATGACATACACACCAACCTCTTGATAATTAAATCTTATCATGATGATTTAATTTATTTAAATTTTATTATCAACAAAGTCCGCTTATAATACAAGAGAAAAGGAACGGAGTGAATATCCTTTGACGATCATTTTATTGCTTGCCATCAGTTTTGCAGCATCCTTTGTCGGGACATTGGCCGGGAGCGGCGGTCTCATCGGCATGCCGTCCCTTCTTTTGATAGGTCCACCCATTCACCAGGTTATTGGATCAGTCAAATTCCCCAATGTTTTCTTCTTTTTCTAGCTTTTATATTTTACTCAAGAAAAAGCAGCTAAAATTGAAGGTTGCCCTCCAGTTAATCCCATTTGCCCTTTTTGGTGGCTTATGCGGCGGTCTGCTTGCTAATTCATTCTCCGAGAAGGCAATGAATTTGTTAGCCATCTGCCTTTTGACTGTCGCTTTGATCATGAATTTCATCAAAAAACCGCAACCTTCCGATGAAACGGATTGGCATCTCCCAAAAAAAGTTTATCCATCCTATTCGGAATCAGTGTCTATGACGGAATGTTCGGACCGGGACAGGCGACCATGCTCATGTATACCTTTTTAAGAAATGGCGCCACCTACCTTCAATCCCTGGCCTTTACTAGATTCCAAACTTTCATTAGCTGTACAGCTGCATTCATTACCTATTCATGGCCGGTAAATTGGATTGCCATTTATTACACGTTCGGTTCCCTGATCGGATCACGGCTGGCCTTGCGTGTGGCTCAAAAAATCTCCACTGGACAGTTGAGATTCATTTTACATTCGGTCACGATCGCATTATTGATTCAATTGGTCATCAGAGTTGCGTTTCCTTAAAACAAAGGCAAACTACATTAACGAGTCTGCCTTTTTCCTATGCCTTCTTATTCTTCCTTATTCTTTCTTAGTCTCGTTAGAAACAGGAAGCTGATTACAGAGAAGACTAGAACAATGAGATAAATCGTCTGTAAAGACAATGTAAGTCCTTCCTGTAAAACATTTACCACATTTTCAGGAAGCGACGTGCGTTCTTCATTGTTCAACAATTTATTTGCCGTATCTATCGTCACTCCCGATCCGGCCGGCGCATTCTCGTTCAGATAAGCGTGAAGTCTCATATTCATGATTCCTCCAAGTAATGCAGCACCTACAGTATTTCCTAAATTACGCATGAACATATTGGAAGCTGTCGCAATACCCCTTCGTTCCCAGCTGACGGTTTTTTGAATGACGACAATGAATGAAGTAGAAGTCAAGCCCATCCCTACACCGACAAAAAAGGATCCCATGGCGGCAATAATGGGCCCAGCTTCCGGCTTCATCCATACTAGGATCAGACTCCCAAGGATCAATGAGCACCCTCCAAGAAGGGAGGTTGATTTAAATCCTATTTTCAACAATAACTTGCCTGACACCATAGATGCGATCGGCCAGCCAATTGACATGGCTGTCAATGTAAAACCAGCTACCGTAGGCGAGCGCTCCATCACGCCCTGAACGAATGTGGGGAGGAAACTTGATAATCCAATCATCATCACCCCTGTCGTCAAGGATACTAGGTTCGCAATCAGAATGGAACGCTCCTGCCAGATTTCAAATGGCATCATCGGTTCGGCTGCTTTCTTTTCCTGAAGAATGAATAGGATAAAGGTGATGATGGCCACTAATGCCAGGGATATGACCGGAGCTGAAGTCCATGACCACTTCACTCCTCCTTCTACGAGCAGCACCATAAGAGTGGATATGGACAATGTCAATAGCGTAGCACCTAGGTAATCGATATCACGTTTTTTCTTTTCGATATTTTCATGAAGGAATAACCAAATTCCAATAAAAGATAGTACGCCCAAAGGAATATTGACCCAAAAGACAAGTTTCCAAGTCAGGGATTCAACGAGCAAGCCGCCCAATGCCGGTCCCATTACCGCTGAAATGCCCCAAACGCTCGAAAGATACCCTTGAACGCGTGCCCTCTCTTCATTTTTATAGATATCACCAATAATTGTCGAGGCTACAGGCGCTACAGCTCCCGCCCCAAAACCTTGTACAAAGCGATAAATGATGAGTTCCGTCATTGAATTGGAAAAGCCGCAAAGAAGGGAGCCGATTAAAAAGACAACGATTCCAAATAATAAGACGGGTTTTCTCCCGAGTATGTCCGATAGCTTTCCGTAGATTAAAACTGTTACGGCGTTCATTAACAAATAGCCTGAAAACACCCAGCTGTATAGTGAAAAACCCCCTAAATCACTTACAATGGCCGGCATTGCCGTCGAAACGATCGTTCCTTCAATAGCATTCATAAACATCGCTAACATGATGGCAGCCAATATGAAGGGACGTTTCAATTTTTTATTCTGCACGTTTGCACTATCCATTGCATGGCCCAATTTTTGCATCCTCTCCTAATAGATCCTACCTGTTAATAGACTTCACCACTAACTGGATCAAATATGTAAAAAAACAAGAAAACTCGCCAACTGGCGAGTCTTGGGGTTAACCGTCATTTTATGCCTTGCTTATTTATCAGGTGTATGTTGTTTAAATACTTTTTTCAAGATTGCCCTTCTTGTTAAGATGCCTTCAAATACATGTTCGTCATTCTCCACACAGACAAACGGATGATCAATCAACAATTCCACACCCTTGGTCAATGTATCTTCAATATGCAGGCGAGGTATTTCTATATTCATTATTTCGGAAACTTTTTTATGCTCAAGATTATCAAATTCAATTCGTTCCAGTCCCAAGATTGAATCGAGAATGACTGGTGTGCTAATTAAACCATGCAGTTTATACATCGGATCTAACACAGGAATGGCCGTATAACCGCTCTTTGTTAATACCAATAGTGCATGTTCTAAGTTATTGGTTACCTGCACGTGGGCCACGCGTTCAGAAGAAATCATTAAATCTTTAACGCTGGATTCCAATAAATCCCCATCATGAGTACCGATCATGTTAAAACCCCTTACCATATGTTTTTATAAACAGCTCTTTCTATAGTTTAACATATGTAAGCAGAAAAGGCTCATTCCTAGACCAATAAAATCCCAATTGGCGGGATTCGTGAGAGACCCTTAGCCCTTACTAGTTTTGATGTTAACCTGTTTAAAACCGCATTCCGGGCATTGATAAATCACATTTTGGTTGGATTGTGCCGTTAATACATTTTCCATTTCCCTTTCCTCGCCGCATTCCGGGCATATTACCATCGGATTTTTCATTTACATCCCTCCAACTAATAAGATGTCGTAAAAATCACTACTTCATTCAGTAAAAATTGACCGGTTTTTCACAATAAAAAAGCCGCTTCCAATGGAAGGCGGCTTTTTGTGTTTTTTTAAGATTGAAGAAGATCAAAGATTTCAATGGTAATCATATCAATATTATCAAATTGATATTTTGATGATTTCCCTTTATCACTGTATACTTCAAGCTCGAACATTTCTGTTTTGCTGAAATATGTAACCTGGCACTTTTTCACACCATCTATTTCAAAAAAACGTTGAGCAGATTCAGATTCCTTCGCTTGCTCTTGAAGACTTTTCAATCTGGTAAGGATGCCCTGTAATTGAGACATACTCCCTCTCCTTTCTGAATAAAACCTTTTCGATAGGTTTCACTATACCATACTTTTCTATCCAGTAGCCACGCGGAAATAAATTCAGAATAATTTAAAACTTCATTCTTTACATGGCACTATTAACAGAATAAAATAAGGAATGGATTTTGTACATGAAAAATTTTCTGGGGGTAGATTCTGTTGCAAAACATTAGTGAGCTTGGTTTTCGAATTTCATTGATTGATGGTTTTGATTTGGATAGAAGAAATCGTACAGGAACATATGTAATTGCCGATGAGGACATCACCTTAGTCGAAACTTCCGCCAGCCCTTCCATCCCCCACTTAATGAAGGGGCTCGAACATTTGGGAATCGCCCTCGAAGATATTACATATATCATTCTTACCCATATTCATTTGGACCATGCAGGTGGAGCTGGACTTTTTTTACAGCATTGTCCGAATGCCAAAGTGATCGTCCACCCAAAAGGTGCAAGGCATCTAGAAGATCCAACGCGTTTGATCGCTGGGGCTAAAGCAGTCTATGGTGAAGAATTCAACAAGCTTTTCGATCCGATATTACCTATACCTTTTGAAAGAATGCTGATTAAACAAGATAGGGAATCCCTAAAAACAAGTGATACTTCCACGTTGACCTTTTATGATACGCCAGGACACGCGAACCATCATTTAAGCATATACGATTCGGTTTCAAAAGGGATGTTTTCAGGTGACACCGTAGGCATCTATTATCGTGAACTCGATGAAGAAGGTTTGGAATTTTACTTACCGTCCACATCGCCAAACCAATTTAATCCCGACGCGATGCTTGCTGCAGCGGAATTGTATGAAAGCATTGGCGTCGAACGTATATATTTTGGCCATTACGGCGTATCGGAAAACCCTAAGGAAGTATATAAACAACTTCATTACTGGCTGCCTAAATTTGTGGAGACTGCCAAATCGGCATATAGGGAATATGCTAGCTTCGAGGACCAAGTGGCAGCAACCAGTAAAAATATTTTCACGGAAGTCGCTGTTCATTTAGGCGAAAAAGGAATCACTGCTGATCATCCAGTTTTTGAAATCATTGCCATGGACTTGAACGTTTGTTCCATGGGATTGATAGACTATCTTGTAAAACAGGAGAAAGGTCGGTAAAACGATCCTTGAGGTTTATCCCTATTCAAATGTCTTGGCATTCTCTATAATGAAAAAGTACTTACTAAAGCATATATGGAGGAATGAAATGAAAGACGTTACACTCTATACCCAACCTGATTGCCCTCCCTGCAAAATCATGAAAATGTTCTTTGATGATAATAATATAGTATACAAAGAAAAAGATATTAAAGCAGATGGGCATGCACGTAAAGAACTAACCAATAAATATGGGGCTTATTCCACACCAACGGTCGTCATCGATGGGAAAGCCATTATTGGTTTTGAATTGGACGAAATAAAAAAGGAATTGAATATATAATAAAAAGTCTAGGGAAGGCTGTGGCCTTCCCTAGACTTTTTCATTTCAGCTTCCTTTAAAATCCCCAATTCTATTTTCTGTTTTCATACTTTACATCCTTTACCTTCCAAGCGCCATTTTCCTTTTTCAAAGTAACTGCTTCTACATGTTTTTCCATCGATACAGGTCCGTCCCCATTGTCCTGGAATTCTTCCTGAACATAAATGACATCACCTTTTTTCCCATATACAATTTCCGTATTCTTATCGTAACTGAAGAAAGGGATATAATACGGAGCGAAATCTGAACCAAATGCGGTATAACCGCCATCGACTTTCACTACATTCGCTTGGACGAACTTCTCGATGAAATCACCAGTGAAATGTTTTTCCAACTTCCCTTCAATCGCTTCCTTAGAACGTACTTCCTCACTGATCGAAACCTGATTCTCCATGGCATCATGTATTAAAGATAGTACTTCCTCTCTATGTAAGCCCTCCGCTGAAGCAGTGACCCCCCCACTTAAAAATAAAAGGACGCTGGCAAGACATGCAACTAAATATTTACTCATTACAATCATCTCCTCGTTATAGAATTTCTCCTAATGATTCGGATTTTTTGCCTATGTCTTTCAATACCCGTCCAGATCAAAGCCAAACTACAAAATCACATTCTCCGTTAGACCTTGAAACCATCGCCCCATTTTTCACAATAAAAAAGAAGATTTCATGATATTGAAATCTTCTTCTTACATCTATCGAAAAGCATAGTAAAAAATAAAACCGGCAACCAAAATCGTCCCAATAAAAAGAGAAACGAATATCGGGTTCTTTAAATAAGGATGTTCCTTAACTGAATCATCGATAGTCGAATCATAACCGGCTTTCACTTTCTGTGCCCTTGCTACAGAATAAGTATAAAAGAGCAGATATAACGCCATGACTGTAACGATAATGATTAGAATCCAGATGTACGTGCTCAAAATATGTCTCCTCCAAGCGCATCATTTCTGCTTATCGTTACACATTTAAAGCGATTATATTCATGAATCGTTTTTTATAATAGTGCTTCATTTTCATATAAATAACTATAAGAAAGATCACAGAAAATATATTCCTTATTATTCAGTGGATAGGAAAAGGTCCGAATGGTTTCCCCCGTTTCAATATCACTGTATAAATCGGATAACCTTCCTTTTTTCTCGTTACGCATCTTTACAATATTTTCGAGGAAATAAGGTCTCCAGCTCCAATTTTTATTCATATAACTCGGTTGGACCATCCATTGTCCGTCCTTATGGAGGATATTGGGGGATTTTTGATACCCCGCTTCATCACATATATATAGACGAAAACATATTGAATCCAATTTTTTCGCCAAAACTCCGAGAAACTCTTCATGGGAGCCGGCCCGCTTGTGCTGTTTTAAGAAGTTATGCATATTCTCGTTGAATTGCAAAGTCTTTTGATAAACGGCTTCAAGCTTCTTGGTCTCTAAAGAAATGAAGGACTGGCATTCTTGATGGAATTTTTCACGAAGTAAATCTTTATTAATGAATTCGCCTTCCGGTTTCGCCAAGAAATACCCTTGATAATATCGTCCCCCATTCTTCCATGCAAAGCGAAGCTGGTATTCAGACTCAATGTTCTCAAATAGTAAGTTGGCGCCGATTTTACGTGCTAGCATGCTTAAAGAAAACAGGATGACCTGATAGGCATCCCCACCTGAGATGCGAAGCTGGTCCAGGTTAACTTTTAAAATATTCGGAGAAATCTGTGCGATTCGGTCCAGTTGCGTATCTTGTCCTAAATGATCTAAAGCTATCTTAATCCCATATGTTTTAAAGTAAGCAAGCACATGCTGCAGAGGATCTATGTTTTCCGGACTGATCGTGTCTGATAATTCCAAAACGATCCGGTGCATTTCCTCCGGTTGAAAATGACGGTGTAAAATCTCCATGAATTCTTCGCCATGATCCAGCATAAGCAAATTAGGATCTCTGTTGATAAAGATAAGAAAATCTTCACCATAGTCCTTTATTCTCTCCAAGGCAATTTCAAGTACGTAATTATCCACTTCCACCCTATACTCTTCCGGCACTGCAGAATCGTGAAAAAATGGGCCAAGGCTTTTATATTCAGATTGTTCCTCATAGCGCCCTAGAATTTCATACCCGATTACCTGATGTTGATCTGCACTGAAAATCGGTTGAAAGAATGGTGTCACCCTGTCTAAATTCTTTAATATCTTTTCTGTATCCATGATGCATCTTCCCCCTAATTACGAAAACACCAATATGCCAAAATTATACCATTAGTTTCTTGCATTGATAATAAATAATTTTAATTCCTACTGCATAACTCTTTTTTCAATACACTATAATTCCCCATTCATCCTATCGTTTTGAAAAGAAATACATTGAAAAGGCATTGTCCGGAACAATGCCTACCATTTTTTATGGTTTGTAAATGAACGCTGATTTCCTCTCCAGGCACTCGCTTTCCGCAGGCGGTCCGGGAGCCTCCTCGGCGTCTTTGCGCCTGCGGGGTCTCCCCTGGCCTCGCTTTTCACGCAGGAGTCTCGAACACCCGCTCCAATCAACTTTCTTTAACTTTTAGATAGAACCCTTTGCCTAAAGTCTTCATGGTTTTAAATAGAATTAATAAAACTAGATATGACAGGATGCATATCTGTGTCATCATCAAGATATAAAACCTATATATGCTAACGTAAAGAAACGATTGAGCTTGTATCCGCAGATGCAAAAGAAAAGCATGGTATGCATGGAATACTTTAAGGGGACTTAAAAAATTGTCGATTGCTGCGATGCTTACTTTCGCTGCGATTAATTTAAAGAAACTGAAGGCATTGTCCATAAATGGAACAATGCCTTCAGTCTGATCAAAAAGGGAAGAACCATGGTATCGTGATCACCATGATAACGCCAATGAAAATCTGTATGGATATCCCGATCATGATAAAATCTTTATGCTTGTAATCACCTGCCGTCATGACAAGCGCGTTGGTAGTGGCAACCCTTGGAGTGGATAACGCCAAACTGCCAGCAACGGCAAGGCATAGAAACACAGGAAGTGGATCGATTCCTTGATTAACCGCAGATGTCAGGGCGATGGGCGTCATGATAACCGTCGCGGCTCCATACGGGATGAATTGGCTCAGAATCAGTGTCAGGAGGTAAAAGACCGCTAAAATGCCGTGTGCTCCGATATTACTGAATAAAACGGCAAGCCAATCACTTATCATTCTCACTCCACCCGTATTATCCAATGCAGCAGTAATTCCGAACATAGCAGCTATCAATAGCACAGGTTCCCAGTTAATCTTTTGGTAAGCATCCTCCATCGACCGGACACAGCCAGTAACCACCATCAACAATGCAGCCGTCAATACCGACAGTACAGCAGGGACGGATTCCATCGATAAAAGAATGACCATCAAAGCAGTGATTCCCAAGGCAATCCACGCTTTGCCCTTGGAATTCACCGGAGAGCCATCTTCTGATGTACTCCCAATAACGATGACATCCTGCAAATCCGAGGAAATCCTTTCAATGTTCTCCCATTCTCCATGTATCAGGATTGCATCCCCCGGTTTCAGGCGTTCCGTTCCGACATCCGCTTGAATATATTCGCCATTCCGATTGATTGCCAGTACATTACATTGGTATTTCTCACGAAAATGGACATCTATCAAAGTTTGATTTTCATAATCCGAATTCGGGACGATCAATATTTCCGTCAATCCAAATCTACTGCTAAGAAAATGTTTCTTTATTTGTTCGGTATTGAAATGTTTAAATTCCAGTTCATAGTTAAGTGCCAATCTCTCAACTGCCTCTTCTTCTCCAAACACCAAAATGATATCTTCAGGGTGAAGAACCTCATCCGCCCTGGCAGAAATCGTCTGCTGCCTTTGCAACAGCGGCAGTTGCTTATCCTTTGGCTTCCGCTGGATTTCAATTAAAGTCAATTCATACTGAATAGGAAGCTGGAGGTCCGACAGCCTTTCCCCAACAATATCGGAAGTAGCGGGTATATGCAGATAATGCAATCGGTCATATACTTTGTACATGCCGGCAAGCTCCCCTGCCGACAGTCCCTTTACACTATTGTTCGCTGCAATGGTCTTCTCGGGAAGCAACAGGCGTCCGAGTGTCAACATGAAGAATAACCCTGCTGCAAAGGCGACTAAGCCCACAGGTGTAAAGTCAAAAAATGATAAATTCCCTATTCCATTTTGCCGTAATACATCAGCGACGATCATATTGGAGGGAGTACCCGTAAGTGTTAATAGCCCTCCAATACTGCTTGCATAGGCAAGGGGCAATAAATACCTTGTCGGACTTGTTTTTTGTTGTAAGGCCATGCTCATGACGAGCGGCAGCAGTATGGAAACAATTCCAGTTCCGCTTAAAAAAGCACTTAATATTCCTGCTGTCAGCATGACGATAAGCAGCGATTTCCATTCACTGCCCCCACATAAACCCAACAACTTGTTTCCTGCCTTTTCCACGATTCCTGTATTTAACAGGCCTGCACCAACTATGAATAGCCCAGCCAGCATGATGACCACTTGATTCGCAAAACCGGCCACTAGTTCATCCAATGAAAGAATCCCCAGTAACCCAAGAATGGATAGCGCACTAAGTGCAATTAAATCTGCTCGAAATTTTCCTTGTATAAAAAGCGCAATCGCGCATAGAAGTATAATCAGTGTAATAAACATTGGTTCGGTCATCATGTTACCTCCGTATAGATGTTCAATTTCAAACCGGATACGGTTTCATCAAACCCCAGTTTACATGTTTTTCATAAGCTTATAGAAGATATTTTCTTCAATTTATGTATATTGTTTGTTAGTATGAGGAAGTAACATTTTTATATTAGATAGGTTGATTAATTTGAATAAACCCATTTCCAGAAGAACATTCTTAAAGAAAAGCCTTGGTACTTTGGCTACCTTAACCGGTTTAGGTATTGGCGGAAACTTTTATGCCCATAATTTGGAGCCGAAATGGTTGGAAACCAAGCATAAAATCATCAGCAATCCGCTTATCCCAAAAGGTTTTCATGGCATGAAAATGGTCCAATTCAGCGATACGCATTTAGGCTTTCAATTTCAGCTTAAGGATTTACAAGCAATTGTCAATAAGATAAACGAACTGGACCCTGATGTTATTTTATTTACTGGAGATTTAATGGACCAGCCTAATAAATACAAGGCTTACCAAAAAATCCCTCTCGTTTTGAATCAGCTCAAAGCGCCGCTTGGAAAATTCAGCATCTACGGTAACCATGATCATGGGGGATATGGCTCAGAAATTTACAGCGATATCATGGAAAAATCCCATTTTACCATGTTGCAAAATACCTCAGCTAAGATAACCTTATTAACGGCTGAAGAAATAATCATTGCCGGTGTTGATGATGCCATGCTAGGAAAGCCGGATTTTGAAAAAGCCCTTTTCGGCATCCCGAAAGAAGTGTTCACCATCATGCTTTCACATGCCCCTGACCTTGCCGACATATCAAGGACTTACGACATCCAGTATCAAATAAGCGGTCACAGTCATGGAGGTCAAGTGCAAATCCCCTTCGCCGGTGCCCTGGTAACTCCCCCATACGCTGAAAAGTACCGGGAAGGCACATATGAAATCGATTCATTAACGTTACATGTTAATCGAGGCCTTGGCACTACCCGTCTCCCCTATCGTTTTCTTTCACGTCCGGAGTTAACTGTTTACGAATTCCAAGCCGAAAAATGATAGAAAAAGAACACAGGGGAAAACCGCCACACTTATTAACAAAACCTGTGCGGATAAAACAACTTGTTGCCATGAATCATTTGTAATCGACTCCTATGAATTATAGCATTAGATGTATATCTGAGAAAACCAGGTTTTTTTTACCAGTACCCATGGTAATTACCATAAAGGTTATACCATACTTAAATAGCCACATAGGAAAGTGCCGATACAACCTAAAACAGACACCGTTATATAGATAAGGCAATCTATATAACGGTGTTTTCTTATAAGTTCAAGTGTTTCCATACTGAATGTTGAAAAGGTCGTAAAAGCGCCAAGGAAACCTATCGTCAGAAAAACCTGCAAAGATAAAGCCCAGCTTTCTTTCTGTGGCAACACCATTCCCAGCCCAAAGGATCCTATAAGATTAATCAGTAAAATGCTAACGGGTATTGAGACGGCTGGCAATAGCCTATTAAAAATAATCTGCAAGACATATCTAGAAGCTGCCCCAAAAAAGCCTCCTATAAAAACTGAAAGGACCTCAATCAAAGGGTCTCACCTCTCCTTTTTTCAAACAGGCCCAGTCCAAGGAAACCAGCGGCCAAACCAAATAAAAGCGTGGCTCCAAGATACATTCCCGCCAATGGCAAAGAAGTCTGCAGGAGATTCACCACTTCCTGAGAAAATGTGGACATTGTGGTAAAACCGCCGCAAAACCCGCTGCCCAGGGCAAAAAAAACAAACGATTTCTTTTTTGAGGCGAAATACCCATTTATCATTCCAAGTAAAAAGCTGCCTACTATATTTATTAAGAGGGTTCCAAGCGGGAAGAAGGAATGGCCGGCAGACAAGATTACGCAATAACGCAATATCGCTCCAGCCGCTCCTCCAAAACCGACTGCAAAAATGTTTTTAAACCTTTCCATCCAGGACACCCCAAATTTTTATCATAAGTAGCTTCATTATAACAGATTAAGATGAAACAGGCTCTTTTCTTTAAAAAATCCATACTATGTAAAGAATTTGAGAAAAGGAGGCTAATTATGCAAACACAGTATTTACCTTACTACCACTATCCACAGACCATAATGCTGCAGAACGATTACAGAAATGCATATGGGAATGAATATGGACCTGAATATTGGAATGACGAGCGCTTCTTTCCTTTCTTTCCGCTATTGGCTCCTGTAGCTTTTGTTGCAGGATTGGCAATTGGACCGTTGCTATTCAATAACCGTCCACCTGTCTATCCTCCATATCCTCCTCCATACCCGCCCGCCTACCCTCCTTACCCTGCTTATCCAGCGTACCCTCCCTATCAAGGCTTTCAGGGTTACCAGCAACAACAATTCGGCGCACAGGCTGGGGTATCTGAAAATATCAATATCTACACTCAATAAGAGTTGGACAGAAGGCGACATAAACGCCTTCTTTTTCTTGGACCAAAAGGGAGCCGGATTGAATTTTACTTCCCTATATATTTTGAAGTGGTATAATATGAAAATGAATAGATGGTAAAGTGTTGGGAAATGATGGTCATACCCTAGAGATGTACATGCTTAATTTTTTCACTATTTTCTGCCTAGTTGCACATACGTCCCTATTTCAACCAATATATAAAACAGGTTTTTCCTGAAGGAAGTCTGTATGTAACGTCCTTCTAACCTTATTAAGAAAAGGAGTTTCCACTAATGAACCAAACGAAAGGACATTCTGAAAGGGATGAGTTTTCGATAAACTCCCTTGCCCAAGCCGTGTTTATTGTCAATAAACATGCAAAGACTGCATTGGAGCCAAAGAATTTATATAATTTAAAACGGCTCGCATTAAGCAAGCTTATGCAAGAAGGAAAAGCGAAGAAGATTGGACTTCATTTCTCTGATAACCCTCGCTTTGCAGCACAACAATCCGATGTCATTGTCGAATGCGGATCATATGTTTTTCATTTACCTCCCACTAAGGAAGATTTGAAAAAACTACCCCACCTCGGCAGCCGGGCAGCCTCCATACGGAACCCTAAAGCCGCGTTGTCATTATCAAAAGCCAAACAGATCCTGCAATCTTACGTTGGACAAGCAGGTGAAAAACAACCGAACACAACCAATACCGAGAAAAGGGCTCACGGGCGCAAGTCGGTCAAGCAACCTTTTCACAATCCATTCCCATCCTCCTTTTTAGGAAAAGGTTCCAAGTATTGATCATTGATAAATCAAAAGGGCCGTGAGGTAACGCCTCATCGGCCCTTTTTCACATTCATAATACCAATCTGTCTATCAACTGTATAAGCTCTGCAATTTCAGGCTTGCTGATTTGCGCGTCAGCCCCTACGACCTGACCTTTATGACGCAGGCTGTCAGTAATCAAAGAAGAGAAAATAATCACTGGCAGCCCAGCGAGTTCTCCGTTTTCCTTTATTCTTCTAGTCAAATGATGTCCATCCATCTGGGGCATCTCAATATCAGTAATCACCAGTTGCACTTCATCTTCAACCACTTTTCCTGATTCAATCAAATTCTCAAGATAATTAAATGCATCAAGTCCATTCTCATAAAACTCCAAGTACTTGAATCCTGCTTCTGACAATGTATCGAACAGCAGCTTTCTCAGTAATGGTGAATCTTCAGCAATCAGGATCCTCTTGTCAGAATTTTGCCGGATACCAAGCTTTTTTACCTGTTGGATGTTTATTCCTGATTCTGGATTGATTTCGACCACTATTTTTTCAAAATCGAGTAACAGTAACATTTCACTATTTAATTTTATTACTCCGATAATCTGACTTTCAAGGCCCTGATACATATCCGAAGGCTTTTCGATTTGGGACCAGGAAATACGGTGGATCTGTGTTACGGTATGGACATGGAAAACCACTTTTTGCTGATTGAATTCAGCCACTATGAATTTATCCTGCTCAGGAGTTTCAGATGGCGGAAACCCTAAAGCATCCGCGACATTCACAACCGGCAGTACTTCTCCGCGAAGCTCGATGATCCCCTCCACATTTGGATGGGAATGAGGGACAAGCGTGATGGGGACAGGATTGATGATTTCCTTCACCTTAATTACGTTAATGCCGAATTTATTCTTTCCGAGACCGAATTCCACTATCTCAAGCTCATTCGTTCCACTTTCCAGTAATATTCCTTTATTTGCTTCCACGGTTTCATCTCGCCCTTCTGCTTTTTCATTTCAAAATTCCATAAATCATTAAACCGCTAGGAAAAATATCATGGTTTCATCAATGAACTCATACCTAATAATTCGGTTAAATATTTCTTTTGTTTAGAGCATGGATAAAAAAAATCCAGAAGTGATCATTTATTAAGGCTGTTTTCACAGACTTTGTTGCTATTTACCAGGTAGTGAGTTGTGGTTGATTTCCCCTCCAGAGGCTCGCTTTCCGCGGGGCGTGCGGTGAGCCTCCTCGGCGTAAACGCCTGTGGGGTCTCACCTGTCCCGCTGTTCCCGCAGGAGTCTCGCACTTCCGCTCCAATCAACCTTAAATAGTTTCGTTTTAAAAACTCTTTACGAAAAGAGCCTTTAAAATAAAAAGACCTATAATGGAATATGGTGGTCTCAGTTAATTCGCAAAATAGGGATGAATGGTCTTATCCGAATCCCTTTCACGATTTTTCTGAGGGAAATGATACCATAATTTTAAAACAGACTTGGTTATACACCATGACTTTTTATTCATTTAAATAGAAAGAAACCTCATTAGATTGAAGAAATTTGCGACACTCCTGCCGAATAACTGGCTAGCCGAGACCCCGGAGACGCTTGCGTAGAGAAGKCTTGACAGACAGTCGGCGRAAAGGGAKCAGGYACCTRAAATCAACTGGAACGTTTTTTAAAATGGCTGTTTTCCCATACTTTGTTGCAATATACCAGGTAGTGAGTTGTGGTTGATTTCCCCTCCAGATGCTCGCTTTCCGCGGGGCGGGCGGTGAGCCTCCTCGGCGTAAACGCCTGTGGGGTCTCACCTGTCCCGCTGCTCCCGCAGGAGTCTCGCACTTCCRCTCCAATCAACCTWAAATAGTTTCGCATGCTTTTTTATATTTTTTTTAACTTAATCTTTGTCCGCACTCCAGCCCACACTGCAATGATAAGTCCTCCAATCGTATCCGCGATTAAATCGATCATTGTATCTTTATTTCCCCCGCCTTGCAGTGTCATTCCGAATAATTGATCAGAACTAAATTCGTAGATCTCCCATATGACACCTCCAAGTGCCGAGAAAGAAAGGGTGAACAAAAAGACGAACCAAGGGGATATCTCTTTGCCCGCATTTCTGTATACCAATCGTTCATATAAGGCAATTCCCGTAAAAGCAAGAAGGGAACCGCTTAACAAATGCAAAAATGTGTCCCACCAACCCAGTCCATACCAACCTAAAATAGATCCTAAAAATTGTGAACCGAATAAGAAAATCAAATAGGAAATGGTAATTGGCAAATTGAATTGAAGCTTGGTAAATAAGGCCAGTGAAAGGGGAATTGCCCCACATACCACACCGCCTATCGAAACCAGTGATTTGAAAGTTTCATCGGCTGTATAGTAATAAATAGATAAAGCTCCCATGAAAAATACATACACTAAACTTAATGAAATAACTAGCTTACGATTCATATGATTACCTCAACAAATCATCATAATTTTAATTTTTGTACACTAGAATAAATGGAAATGAGCAGGCCGCCGGTTAGTCCGAAAATTATATCGTACATGGTATCTTTGTTACCGCCTCGCTGCATGGTATGAGTAAAAGTGAGATCTCCCACAAATTCATATATTTCCCAAAAAACAGTGACACAAGCTGAAAGTGAAAGAACAAAAAGGAAAATGACCCACCTTGAAGTGTCTTTTCTCGCTTTTTGAGGGATGTAAAGTTTATAAAGGGCAATCCCCACAAAACCCACGAAGATGCCTTTGTAGAAGTGAAGTCCAGAGTCCCACCATTTAAAATCAATATAAAAATTTGCGATGGATCCTAAAAATGCCGTACAGAAAATAAAAACATAATAGCCGATTATGATAGGAATGTTAAAGGGATTATTTTTTACAAATAGTAATGAAATGGGCAAGGCACTTACCACTATTCCGCCAAGAGCTACCATCCATCGGGAAGAATCATCTTTTTTGAGGTAAAAGATGAGTAACCCAGTCATGAATGCTATAAATACCAAACTAAAAATAATGATTATTTTATGTTTCAATATACTCACCTCATTCGTAAATATTCATTACGATCATCCAATCGAGCCAGATTGAACCCGGAAAAAATGACTATTTGGAGTATTTTTATAACGTTCATTTAAACTCTCCAACTCACTCAGTATATGATCACAATATTATTGGCTACCATGGTGCTTTTTAAATATGTTTCTAAATTTAGCCGTTATAAACAATAATAAAGGCATGACCAGACCAAAAGCCGCTGCATGGAATAACCATATATTTTTATTGTATTCCCCGGATGAAGAGACCGTCGGAAAAACAATCAATGAATAAAAAACCATTATCACCCCTAAAGCTGTAGTAAATGGCCGATAATCCTTTATATTGAAAATGTTTGAAAATACGACAACCGAAACATAAAAATACATAACCGTCCTCGTATAGGTTGTGAAAATCCAAATAGTGGCAATTACTGCTTCGATCCGCATTAGGAAATTCCCTACATTTATTTTTTTTGCCATCGTGTAACTTGGAGCAATATTTCTTGCGGTGTTATCGGGTCCAAGAACCAAGATATCCAGCATGATAACCAGAATTAATATGATTCCTCCGATCAAAGTGCCAATATAAAAGGCTTTTCCCCCTTGTTTTCTTTCATTTACTTTTGAAGGGAAAATCATTAAAAACATAACAGGGGAAAGCGTGAACACGCTAACATAAAAAAGTATCGCCCGTATTAAGGGTTTAGTGCCTCCTTCAAATACTGGCTGAATGTTTTGAATGTTTGCTTGAGGAATGATGGAAACCAAAAAAATAATCAGTAATAGTAATACGGGAATGAAGAATATTTCCAACGTGCGTGTAAAAGTTTCAAAACCAAGGCGGACTGTAAAGATCACTACGGCAGCTAACAATATATTTAAAGCTACAAGAGGAGTATCCGGCATCCAAAAAGTTTTAATAAAATTCCCCACATAATAAGTGGTCTCGGCAGCAGTTGAAAAAGACCAGAAGAAAAATGTGAGATTGATCATCTTTCCGACTAACTTACCGAAAACCTTTTCATTTATATGATCTAAAGCGAGATCAGGATATAAATTTCCAACCCTGATGTAAAACCATACAAAAATTAATGCGATTCCTGTTCCAAATAATGCAGCAAGCCACGCATCCTGCTTTGCAAAACCAGCTAAAGGAGAAGGAGTATGTAAAATAACCGTTCCTACCGAATACAAGAGGATTAAAATCATCAATTGATGTGATGAAATTTTGAAACTAYCAGGCATTATTTTTCACCTATTTGTTTGTTCCTTCCTTCCTTCCTTCTTAATACTCCCTATTTTTGGCTATTCTTGTTCAAGTTATTCACACGGACATCAATTGCCTATCTTCAACAATCCACCCCCGTTACATCAATCGGTCGCGAATTTTCTGCCTTTTTACTGATGTAGCTCTACTATACAATCATAGAATTACGTCCAAGAGAAAGTAATTTAATTCCTTAGTCCCGAACCTTAATGGTTTAGGAACCGTATATTGTTTTAACTATGGCCTAACTTTTCAGTCATTCCTCATAGTACTTGATAGGGACCTTCTTGACTTTCCTGGAAGATATTAATTGCACTGAACGTGTACATTTCCTTTGATATGGCACAATTCTTGCAAATGATTTATTGGTATATCTAATATTTAGAGAAAGGAAGAAGAACTGTTGGACATATTGAAAAATATTTAAGCTCTAGGTTATCAAGCATATTTGATAGGCTTAAATGTCAGAAACTTAATCCGGATTCATAAAGGGCAAGGCGAAGCGGTTAAAATTAAAATGTTAGGAGAAATTAGTATGAAAATACCAGTGGAAAATATAGTGGAGTTAACTGTAGAACATCAATTTTTACAGGCTTTTCCTATATTGAGTCAGTTACGTACAGATTTGACTTTAAAGGAATATCTAGATTTATTAAATGATATGCGTAAGGAGGGTAAACGGTTATTTGCTTTATATCATGATACAAGCATTGTAGCATTAGCAGGTATTAGCTGGCGTGAAGATTCATATAATGAACGCTATGTTTATGTACAAGATTTGGTTACTGATGTAAATCATCGTCCTAGTGGCCTTGGATTTAATCTGCTCAGTTATATACATAATTGGGCAAAAGAACAAGGAGCTGAATATATTACATTGGAAGCTTGAAATCGGCGCCTTGTCACCCATATTAGGATGGGGAAGAGGACTTATTGGGCGTAGTCTTTTTATCGTACATATGTACCGGAAATGAAATGTTGCGACTTCAAGAGTGTTGGGGAAATGGGGACAAAACAATTATGAAGTTGAGTTTGGAAATATACTTGGAATGAAAACAAGTTGAAGGAAAAAGCTCTTTACTCCCTAATTCTTGCCATCCAAAAATTAGTTGAAAGCTTTTAAAAACTCTGTGGAAATCTGCAGGGTTTTTTTTTGCTCTAAACCATCCCTTTTTCTGTCAATTTAGTCCAATAATGGATTATGCGAATATTGGCAATCTATGCATTTACTCATAGAATGCTTTTATACATAATTTCCAATGGATTTGATTTAGATTGTGCACTCTGCCGAAAGGCAAATTTTTTCCGAGTTTGAAAAGATGGCGGGAAGTGGTTGATAACAATCGTGGATTTAAGGGAAAAAGTGAAATTTTGATAAAAGATTATCATGTATATAATGTTTTTTGCACAGCGATTTATTTTACATACATGGATATAATTGCAGCGAAGGTGAAAACCTAATTTTAACAAGCTTTTGGTTATGAGGGGGTTAGCAATGAAATCTCGAGTTCCTATCCCATTGAGGAAGTTAATTGAAGATAAACAATCGGTGAAAAATAAAAAACAACTAGAGGACCTGAATCAAAGCGAAAATCCAAACTCCAGCAAAACCAAAAATCAAAACCAAAATTCAGTTACATCCCAAAACAGAAGTAAGGACTCAAAGAATCATCAAACAAAACTTATATCCCCTGATCTTCAATATAATATAGACCATATTAAGAAAACGTTAGGAAATAGTTCAGACATCGTTATAAGGGTTTTCCAAGCAGGTAAAAATGGGGAAATTAAATTAGGCATCATTTACACAGAAGGATTAACGGATTCAGCTTCCATCCAGGATTTAATCCTCGACACTTTGATGGTTGAAATTCGGAACTCTGACTTGGAAGTAGCGGTCCCTGATTGTTTTGAAATGATAAAATCACATACTCTTCCTGTAGGGGGAATAGTGGAAATAACTGATTTTCAAAAGCTTTTTAACCATGTTTTATCGGGAGACACGATCTTATTGATGGACGGCTCCCCAAAAGGATTGGCACTCGGCTCAAGAGGTTGGGTCGATCGCGGAGTTCAAGAACCTTCCTCCCAAACAGTAGTAAGAGGGCCAAAGGATGGGTTTACTGAAACACTGCGAACAAATACTGCTTTAATAAGACGGAGAATAAAAGATCCTAACTTATGGCTTGAAACAAAGCAGATTGGAGAAAAAACGCAAACAGACGTTGCGATTATGTATTTAAAAGGTGTTGCCAATGATAAAACGGTTTCAGAGTTGCAAAGCCGGTTAAATCGAATCAATATAGATGCGATTCTTGAGAGTGGATACATTGAAGAGCTTATCCAGGATGAAGTATACACTCCATTTCCAACTGTTTATAATACGGAGCGTCCTGATGCTGTAGCCGCTGCCATTTTAGAAGGAAGGATTGCGATAATGGTTGACGGAACGCCGTTTGTCCTTATCGTTCCAGCACTGATGGTGCATTTTTTCCAGTCCAGTGAAGACTATTATCAACGGGCAGATATTGCCACATTAATTCGAGTATTACGGTATTTATCCTTTTTCCTAGCTTTGCTAACACCGTCACTTTATGTAGCTGTCTCGACTTTTCATCAAGAAATGCTTCCTACTCCATTACTCATAAGTCTAGCTTCACAACGAGAGGGAGTTCCTTTTCCTGCTTTTGTGGAGGCGATGCTGATGGAGGTAGTGTTTGAAATTTTGCGTGAGGCAGGTGTGAGGATGCCTAGGGCAATCGGTTCATCCATTTCCATCGTTGGTGCATTAGTTATCGGACAGGCTGCTGTGGAAGCAGGGTTCGTTTCAGCAACAATGGGTTATCATCGTGTCCTTAACAGCCATCTGCAGCTTTGTGTTCCCAGCCAATAGTATGGCCAGCGCTTTTCGGATGCTTCGATTCTTGTTTATGATCCTTGCCGCTACATTTGGACTATACGGGATCATTTTGGGGCTGATCGTGATGGTCCTGCATTTAAATAGCTTACGATCTTTTGGTTTACCATATTTAGCTCCAAATGCACCATTCATTTTACAAGATCAAAAAGACAACATCATTCGTATGCCGCATTGGTCATTATTAAAGCGGCCTAGATTGATCAGTAAAAATGATACAGACAGAGGAGATGTCAGTTCTCCAAAACCACCTAGATAAAATGATGAGATTATGAGGGTTTTACGAAGAAAAAAATGCTAAAGGTATTTTTAATGTTACCTATAATTTGTTTATCCGGCTGTTGGAGCAGCATTGAGTTGAATGAACTTGCCATCGTTACTGCCATGGGAATTGATAAAACGGAAGATGGGTATCTTGTATCCGTCCAAGTTCTGAATTCGAGCGAGCTGGCAGGTGATGCCAGGTCCGGGCGCACGGAAGTTGTAACCTTCAGGAAAAGCGGTGCAACCATTGCTGAAGCAATAAGAAGCCTATCAACTGATGTACCAAGGAGGTTATATGTCGCACATCTTCGAGAAATTGTCTTTGGTGAGGAAATGGCCAGGGCAGGAATTGCAAAGCCTCTGGATGTCCTTTCCCGGCAAAAGGAGTTGCGTTCCGATTTCTATATGACCGTTGCGAAGGGTTCAACTGCTTATGATACGCTTAATGTGCAAACGGCCCTTGAAAAAATACCGGCAAATAAAGTTTTTGACTCCTTGGAAAATTCAGAGACAAGATGGGCGCCGACAAGGACGGTCACTTTGGATGAGCTGGTCAGCAGTATCGTCAGCAAAGGCAGACAGGCCATGCTAACGGGGATTCTAGTTTATGGTGATCCCGAATCCGGAAGCAAGGTTACGAATGCACAAAATATCTCCCCGAAATCCGGTTTGCGATTGGATTATCTTGGAGTATTCAAGAAGGATAAACTTGTCGGCTGGTTAAACAGGAACGACAGTAAAGGTGTTAGTTACATTACAGATCATGTTAAGTCCACTGCGGTAAACATACCATGTGAAGGTGAGCAAATTACGGTCAACACGACTAGTTCAAAAACGAAAATCAAGGGGAAAGTGAAAAACGGAAATCCGAAAATTGATATAAATGTAACGTCAGAAGGGAGTATAGGTGAAGTTGAATGCACTATCGATTTAACCAAACCTGAAAAAATCGAAGAATTGAATAAAAGATACGCAAAAGACATTAAGGATAAAATAGAAGGATCGATAAAAACGCTTCAAACGAAGTATCGAAGTGACATCTTCGGTTTTGGTGACGAAATTCATAGAACCGATCCCAAAGAATGGAAGCGTTTAAAAGGAAATTGGGATCAGGAATTCGCAAATTTGGACGTGAATGTATCGGTTGAAGCAAAGATTCGCAATTTAGGAACGATATCAGAATCCTTTCAAAAAGAAATCGAGGAGTAAAGACCAATGTGGGCAATTATTGGAACAGTTTGTACTGGAGCTATTATTTCATTTTTCGAAATACCGCCTCTTATTAAAAAGAAATGCTGGAAGGAAATTGTCATTTTTATTTTATTGCTGTTAGTTGGCATGACATTGAGTATTTTAATAATCAAGGATATTACCATTCCCACCCCTATCGACTGGATAACGAAAATATATAGTCCACTCGCTCATTTCATGGATCGCATTTTATCCTAGGGAGGAATGGAATATGCTTGAAAAAGGAAAAATCAGCTCTGGTGAATTTCTTATAATGGTCATCATATTCACCATTGGAGGAGCGATACTTACTTTACCTTCCGTACTAGTTTCATTAGCAAAACAGGATGGCTGGATTGCTTATATTATAGCTACTCTCATCGGGTTATGTTTCGTTCTGTTATTTACCCGGCTCGCCTTACTTTACCCATCCATGAATTATATAGAAGTTAATGAAAAAATATTTGGGATATGGATCGGGAAGATCTCGGCACTGCTTTTCCTATTATATTTATATTACCTTTCTTCAGCGTTACTTAGTGAAATTGGGAATTTTTTTTCAACAGAGGTTCTGGTTGAGACACCTATGGAAATGATTATGATCTTGTTTATATTAACAAGCTTATTTGGTGCAAGGCTAGGATTGGAAGTCATCTGCCGAACGGCATTAATCTTTTTCCCTTGGCTTGTACTGCTGCTTTTCATATTATTCGTGTTTCTTATCCCGGACATCAAAATCGATAATATGCAACCTGTATTTGAAGAAGGCATGAAACCGATAATGAGGGGATCATATCACTCTTTAGCCCTGCCTTATGTTCAGCTTGTTTTCTTTTTAATGATCACTCCATATGTACATGAAAAGGGTGAAATGAAGAAAAGCTTTTATTTAGGGACCATATTAGGTGGCGGCGTTCTATTCTTAGTGATCATTTTCTGTATCCTTGTTTTGGGTGCTGATAATACAGCAAGATTAACCTACCCTTCGTATAAACTGGGAATGAGGATAAGCATTGGTGATTTTTTTGAAAGGGTCGAGGTCATTGTAGCCTTCATATGGGTTTTTACAGAGTATTTTAAGTTGACCATATGCTTTTATGGACTCGCCTTGGGACTAGCACAATTGATGGGACTGCAAAATTACAAAATACTTCTATTCCCATTAGCTTTTCTAATTCTCACGTTTACCATCTTTTCGCATCCCGATCTTGTGCATTATCAACACTTTATGGCTACAGCTTGGACACCATTATCCTTAACGATTTGTTTTATTATGCCATTGTTATTATTAACAGTTGGGAAAATTAGGGGAAGGTAAGGGGGCGTCACTTGTTCAGGTGGACATTACTTACATCTGGAAAAAATTTACCATGAAAATTTTGATGGGACATGGAAATGGAGTAAATAAAATATTCGGACAAATCCATTGACTAAAGAAAGCTGATGATTTAATATAACAATATATAACATTACATAATGTTGTATATCAAATATTAAAGGAGTGGGAAAATGAGTAAATCGGTTATGAATGTAAAAAGTAATGTAAAAACAGTATTGGATCAATTAAAGGGTAAGAAAATTAACAATATTTATTTGGTAGCATGCGGGGGATCTTCTGCCATTATGTATTCAGCTAAGTATATACTGGATCGTGAAGCTAAAAATATAACCTCCGATCTGTATAGTTCAAATGAGTTTATACATCGCAATCCACAACATCTAGGGAAGGAATCTTTAGTCATTTTATGCTCGATGTCCGGAACAACTCCTGAAACAGCTGAAGCGGCTAAGTTTGCAAAAAGTAAAGGTGCCTTTACAGTGGCATTAACGAACGAACCAGCATCACCATTGGCCCAAAATGCGGACCTTTATATTAAATATGAATGGGGGAACGGTGTAAACGCCTTCGATACAAACCTCAGTGTTTTATATCAATTAGTTTTTGGTGTACTTCATATGGCGGAAAACAATGAAAAGTTCGGAAAACTGGTATCAAGTTTGGAGAACTTACAGCCAGTGTATGAAAAAGCCCTGGAGCAAGAAGCTTCCAATGCAAGGGTATTCGCACAATCTCATGCAAAAGAACCTGTTATCTATACAATGGCAAGTGGTTCAAACTATGGGACAGCCTATTCTTTCAGCATTTGTATCTTAATGGAAATGCAATGGATACACTCACATGCCATTCATGCTGGTGAGTACTTCCATGGACCATTCGAAATTATTGACGAAAATGTACCGTTTATCATTCTATTGGGATTGGATGAAACAAGACCATTGGAAGAAAGAGCATTATCTTTTTCTCAGCGTTATGGCAAAAAGCTAACGGTGTTAGATGCAAAACAGTATGATCTTGATGGTATTGATGAAGAAGTAAAAGGATATATTGCACCGCTTATCTTAAATCGTGTATTACGTCAATATGCAGATGAATTAGCGGAAGCGCGTAATCATCCCTTAAGCAAAAGGCGTTATATGTGGAAAGTAGAATACTGATAGCTAGAGAAAACTTAATATTCTGTATATTTTATTTGCGAATTATACTATAATGTTTTATAACATTATAGTATAATTTCCTGATGATAAAAGCATTTATAAAAAGGAGGGTATTCATGAGAAAAACAAAACTTATATTCGCATCATTTTTAAGTTTATCTTTAATGCTTGGGGGATGTTCTGGTGAAAGAACATCTTCAGAATCAGAAGTTGGAAAAACCACCTTAACATTTTTCCATAGGTGGCCAAAGGAACCGGAAAAAACTTACTTTAATGAAGTTGTAAAAGAATTTGAAAAACAAAACCCCGATATCCATATTAAAACCGAAGCAGTCCTAAACGATTCGTATAAAGACAAAATTAAAGTAATGACAGGTACAAATAATCCACCTGATATTTATTTCTCTTGGAGTAATGAATTTGCCAGTCAGTTTGTGCGAGGCAATAAAGCTTTGGATTTAACTTCTTATTATAAAAACGATCCGACATGGTCTTCTCAACTCGTTCCATCCCAAGTCAAACCATATACATTTAATGATAAGGTGTATGGTGTCCCCGTAACAATGGATGGGAAAATGTTTTTCTATAACAAGGATGTCTTCGAAAAATTGAACATACACCCACCTAAAACCTGGAATGATTTTATCGATGTATTAAAAGTGTTAAAAAAGAATAACTACACAGCTCTTCAATTCGGCAGTCAAGATACTTGGACAATTTCCCATTATGTGGGCACATTGAATCAACGTCTGGTTAGTCCGGAAGTGCTGGCAATGGATTATAATCGAAAAACCGGAAAATTCAAGGATGACGACTACATAAAAGCGCTTAAGAAATTCCAAGAGTTGTTACCTTACTTTAATGAGAATACTAATTCAATAGATCATGAATATGCAAGGCAGCAATTTTCAAATGGTAAAGCACCTATGTTTTATGCAGAAACGGCAGAGATCAAGTTATTTGGACCCACTAAGTTTGAACTTGGAATGTTTAACTTCCCTGAGGTAGAAGGAGGAAAGGGTAATCAAACAAATCTTACGGGATCGCCTGAAGGCTTTATGGTTTCTTCCAAGACAAAGCATCCCAAAGAAGCGATGGAGTTTTTAAAGTTTCTAACCACTAAACATATGGGAGAAAAACTAGTCACTGATGTGGGCAAGTATAGTGCAGTTAAAGATACGGTGAATGAAAATAATTCTTCCCCGGAACAGCTGGAAGCGGTTCAAAGCATATTAAACACAGAAGAAATGGCCCCGTGGTTTGACATGAGCATCGATGCGCGTATTGCAGATGCCTATTTAACCGGAACACAAATGATGTTAAATGGAGATAAAACACCTAAACAAATTATGCGTGATGTTCAAAAAGCTGCTGATACCGTTAGATTTGAAGCGGGGAAATAAGGGAATTCATTTTTCCGTTTTATTAAGGGAGTGATATTTTAATGATAAAACCCGATAAATTTGTACCTTATCTATATCTTCTTCCAGCCTTAGTTTTTTTATTGCTTGTTTATATTCCCATTTTCCAGAATATTGGCGATAGTATGTATAATTGGAGTACATTTTCACCAGATAAAGCATTTGTAGGGATGGATAACTACTTTACTTTATTTAAAGATCCCGTATTTTATGAAGCTTTAAAAAATAATATTCTTTATGCTGTCATTTCGATTGTTTTCCAGGTTTTTGGAGGGTTAATTGTTGCAGCCGTTTTAGAAGATAAATTAATCCGTAAATTTTCACCTATATTTCGCACAGTCTATTTTTTGCCGGTCGTCGTTTCAATGACAGTCATCGCATTGCTGTTTTCATTTTTTTACAACCCGGAAGTAGGGTTGTTAAATCAGTTTCTTAAAATGATTGGATTGAATAATTTAGCACTGCCATGGTTGGGTGATAGTGAAACGGCAATCTATGCAGTCATTGCTGTCTCACAGTGGCAATCAATTGGTTATATAGCCATGCTATATATCGTATCCATTCAAAAAATTTCACCTGAACTATATGAAGCAGCTGAAATGGATGGAGCGAATAAAATAAAAACGTTTTTTCACATTACGGTTCCAGCAACAAAGGAAATGACATTCGTCGCCGTAATATTAACATTGACAGGTGCCTTTACAGTGTTTAATGAGCCATATATCTTAACCGGAGGGGGACCGGGAACTTCTTCGGAAGTCCTGAGTACCTATTTATATAAAACGGCTTTTTCAAAAGATATGATGGGATATGCTTCTGCCATAGCAACGGTTATCTTAATTATTACGTTACTTATTTCTCTTGTTCAAATGAAAATATTTAAAACGGGAAAGGAGGACTAATAATGGAGATGCCTAAATCAACGATCGGAGTACCGGAATTAGTTGTGGAAGATCTAGAGTATGCAAGGAAAAGAAAAACCTATAATATGAGAATAGCCCTTGTTTATGCAGGTTTGATCGCCTACTTTCTTGTTGTTGCATATCCCTTATTATGGATGGTCATCAGTTCCTTCAAAAGCACAGAGGAAATTTTTAACCATAGTTGGTCACTTCCTCATACATGGTTGTTTGAAAATTATGTTACAGCTTGGAATAGTGGGATTTCTTCCTACTTTTTAAATAGTGTCATGGTTACTGGCATGACTTGTATGCTAACGGTTTTAGTAAGTGCGTTAGGTGCATACGGATTATCTCGCTTCGATTTTCGTGGAAAGGCTTTCATTTTGGTCATATGCTTAGGCGGTTTGATGCTATCTCCCCAAGTAAGCCTGATCCCTTTGTATAATATCATTCAGAAGCTTGGGATATATAACACCCATTGGGCGCTAATCTTACCTTATGTAGCATACAGAATTCCGCTAACCATCTTGTTGATTCGTGCCTACTTCCTGTCCATTCCGAAAGAACTGGAAGAAGCTGCCCGGCTGGATGGGTGCACAAACCTTGGAATCCTTTTTAGGATTTTCATACCCATGAGTAAACCTATTTTATTAACGACGGTAATTTTAACAGCTTACTATACATGGAATGAATTCATGTTCGCCATCATCTTTATAGATGATGATAGTTTACGTACGATACCTGCCGGTTTAATGCAATTCCGAGATGCATTGCAAACCGATTGGGGAGTGTTGCTTTCTGGATTAACGATTTCAGCGGCACCTATCGTCATTTTATTTTTATTCATGCAGAAGTATTTTATCCGTGGAATTGCTAGTGGAAGTGTAAAATGATAACAGGGGGAACAGGCATGAAGCTAATTGGAATTGGGGATAACGTAGTAGATTATTATAAAGACCAAGGAAAGATATATCCCGGCGGCAATTCATTAAACGTGGCAGTCATGTACAATCGTTTAAATGATGAGCAATCTTCATATATTGGCATTGTAGGAAATGATGGGGCGGCAGACCATGTGTTGGAGGTATTGCAAAAGGAAAAGATGGAGATTAGTAGAGTAAGACAAGCGGTAGGAGAGAACGGTATGGCCGTCGTCGCGTTGGATAAGGACGGGGACCGAATTTTCATTGGTTCCAATAGAGGGGGAATTCAATCCAGATTGGGGATTGTACTGAATGACAAGGATTTGAATTATATTCGGCAACACGACCTTCTTCATACAAGTGTTTATAGCCATATAGAGCATAACCTCCCATCATTAAGCCAACTCATTGACATTTCTTTTGATTTTTCGACAAATCAAGAGGAACACTATTTACAAAAAGTTTGTCCGTATGTGACATATGCATTTTTTTCAGGAAGTAATTTAAACACTGCAGAGTGCCATGCACTGATTCAAAAGGTGCATTCGTTCGGCTCAAAAGTGGTATGTGTTACTCGTGGGGAAAAGGGAGCACTCTTATCAATTGAAAATCAATTATATGAACAAGCTATTATCCAAACCAAAGTTGTAGATACATTGGGGGCGGGAGATTCATTTATTGCTGGTTTTCTCTCATCGTATGTCCAAGGGCAAGATGTAAATAAAGCTTTACAAAAAGGAGCTTTAGCTGCCTCCCAAACCTGCCAGGATTATGGAGCTTTTGGGTATGGTAAAGAATATATTCCTGACCATATGCTGGTTTAACATGATTTATAGATGGAAAAAGGTAACGAGATCCCGGATTAGGAGGGGGATTCGTTACCTTTTTCTTGCGACATGGAACTATCAATCGTAAAGGTCACGCGATTGGCAGGATAATATAAGAAGGAGGAATGGATGGGCTGCTTCTTTGCGTCATATGCCACTTTCTCCACTTTGAAAAGGGGATCTCCCACTTCGCACTCTAAAAATTTTGCTTCATCTGCATTTGCCAATACCATATTTAAAAGTTTCGTGTTATGAACAGGAGTTATATTATATTTATGCTTTATGATGTCATACATGGAAACGGAGTTATGGACATGTTCATTTAAATTAGGCAGAACCTTTAAGGAATAATGAGAAATTTCCAAGGTGAGAGGTTGATTATCATAGTATAAGATCCGTTGTAATTCAAGAACATCACTTTCAGGAGTAATCTCCAAGGATTTAGAAATATTAGCCGGTGCGGGTATGATCCCAAATGAAAGGATTTTAGTTTGAGGTATCTTCCCTAATTCTGACATATATTCAGCATGACCGTTAACAGCAAATAGTTCCCTTTTTACTTTAGGATATTGGACAAATGTTCCCTTTCCTTGTTGGCGTATTAGAAGACCCTCTTCCACCAAGTCCAAAACCGCTTTTCTAACAGTAATGCGACTTACTCCATATATCTCACATAATTCTGTTTCGGTTGGTAATCTTTCGCCAGGAGAGTAAATCCCTTTGTTTATATCTTCAATAATAGATTGTTTCAATTGCATATATAATGGCGTAGAACTATGAGTGTTGAGTTTCATGTTTTCCCCTTTCTCTTATTTTTTCTTTTATTATAACGTAATGTGATGTTATAGTACAAATCATCAATTCGACTAAATGCATAGCCAATATATATATGGTTAAAGGCATCCGGCAACAACGATCGTTGTTGTGGGAAAATATGCATTTTTGCACTAACATAAAAAGATTATATTTTAGTGCAGCTCCCAACTTTTAGCTCAAGCCAGTGGCAGCATCTTAAAATAGCCATAATACGACATCAAATTCCAACATATTTCTACTTTTMCATTTTGTATAATGAGATAGAAAAATATTTTTAGGGAGTGATTGTTGTCATATGAAAAACAGGAAGGTTATTTCAACTCTGGGAGTTGCCGTTTTATCGGCGAGTATTGCGGCACCAGCATTTGCAGCTAATGAAACATCCCCGGGAACACCCATTCAACAAACTTATTCGGTTTCAGGTTTTACAGATCATGCTGAACTAGGGAAAAAGCTAGAACAAATTGCGAGTGATAGCCAAGGTAAAGTAAAAGTGGAGGTAGCTGGATATTCCAATAGACATAGAGAAATCTATAAAGCAACCGTAGGAACTGGCGACAAAGTCGTTTTCATTCAAAGTGAGATCCATGGGAATGAGAAAACTGGTACGGATGCCATCTTGAATATCTTGAAGTTTTTGGGGACCAACTCACCTGAAGCGGAAAAAATTCGTAAAGAAATTACCTTGGTAGCTTTGCCTAAAATGAATCCCGATGCCGCTGAATTGAACCGTCGCGGAAATGATATGACCTGGGC